>JBCCCR010000015.1 GCA_039033415.1 Pseudomonadota bacterium
TCTCGGACTGCGTATCGCTCTCAGGTGCGTGGTGGTCATCCAAACTCACCAAACTGAGATGACGCACCATGAAAGACCTGAACTACCAGCTAAAGAGGTTATGCCGCCAGAACCGGGACGGCAGTTATTCAACACAGGCCAATCGGTCCCGGATGTTGGACCAGATGGCCCATCAGCTTCACGAGCTGGGCTATCGACGCATGGGCGCCCGATCGATCAAGCCGAAGCACGTCAGCGCGCTCACTGACCTGTGGAAGGAACAGGGGCTGTGCATTGGCTCACAGAAGAATCGGCTGTCAGCACTGCGATGGTGGGCCAGGAAAATCGGTAAGGGACACGTTATGTCGAAAGACAATGGGGAATACGGCATTGGGACAAGAACCGCCATTCCAGCGGAGTCGAAAGCCCAGACGCTGACGCCGAGTCAGATCAACAGGGTCGAGGATCCTTACATTCGACTCAGTCTGAGACTCCAGCAAGAGTTCGGGCTCAGGCGCGAGGAGGCAATCAAGTTTCGGCCGAGCTACGCGGTCCAGAAAGACGCCGTTCAGCTCAAGGCCAGCTGGACCAAGGGTGGAAGACCAAGGGCAATACCAGTCCTGACCGAAAGACAGCGAGTTCTCTTGAGGGAGATCGAGCAGCTGGTTGGTAGCGGTGCGCTGATTCCAACCAATCTGAACTACGTTGAACAACTCAGGAAGTACGAACGACAAACCCTCAAAGCAGGATTAAAGAACCTTCACGGGCTGCGCCATGGCTACGCGCAGCGGCGCTATGAGCAGCTGACGGGCTGGGAGTGTCCTGCAGCGGGAGGTCCCGATCGCCACCAGCTCACCCGTGAAGCCAAGCACCTGAACCGAAAGGCTCGGCTCATCATCAGCTCAGAACTTGGTCACGCAAGAGCGCAAATTTCAGCAACGTACCTCGGCAGCTGAGAATGACTGGACAAAAACCAAACCCTCGCAAACAGGCCAGCCGTCGAGCAGCTATCAGAATGCTACCATCGGTCGGTAAACCCAATGCGAAGGCCGTTGCCCGGCTCCTCGCCCCAATTCTCGCGGAGTACGCTCACCGTGAAAGAAAAAAAGGCCGTTCTATACCTCAGATCAAGCAAAGACCGACACGACGTCAGCCTGGACTCTCAAAGGCGCGAGCTGCTCGAACTCGCCAGGGCGAAGGGTCTGCAAGTCGTCGATGAATTTACCGATGCGGTGCAATCCGGCAAAGATGAGTTTAGACCAGGGTTCCAAAAACTCTTAGCTCAGCTCAAGAGGCGAGAGCGAAAATGGTCAACCCTTCTCTTGACAGACACCTCTCGCCTATTCCGCGGTCGATATGGCGCGCAGGCGTTTAAGCACGAATGTCGGAAACGGGGCGTAAAAATCCTTTACTCGAAAGTCCCCGAAGTTGACCCTGTCGCGAGCGTTATCCTAGATGCCGTGTTCGAGGCGATGGACGAAGTGCACTCGCTCATGTCCAAAGAAAAGGGCTTGGCTGGCATGGCCGAGAACGTTCGATCAGGCTTCAGAGCCGGTGGCCGAGCTCCCCATGGATATCGCCTTACCAGACTCGAAACCGGGGCGTTTCGAGACGGTGCCCCGGTCACCAAGAGCAAGTTAGAACTGGATCCTGCCAAATCTGCGGTGACGAAGAAATACCTCGAACTTCGTGCCGCTGGCATGCCTCGCAAGAGAGCGGCAGAAAAGGCCGGGATAAAACTTTCGCAGTCCACTCTGGTCGGGCTCGAATGGAATGCCCTCACCTACGCCGGACATACCGTTTGGAACGTGCACCAAGAGTTCATTCGTGGGAGCGGTTATCGCGGCGGAAAAAAGCGACGTCCCCGATCGGATTGGCACATTCATCGGGACACTCACGATCGCTTGATCACTGAGGAGCAAGCAGAATCTGTCCTGGCTTCCTTAGAAAACAACCCCTGGGCGAGAGGTGGCAGGGCCGCAAGTCACCACCTGCTCACCGGACTACTCCGGACGCCGTCAGGAGCACGTTGGTATGGCGACTCCGGAAAATCGTATCGGACGAAAGGGGCGTACCTGCCACTGAAGGCCGTTGATGAGGCCGTTCTTACCCAGGTGATTGGCGATTTGTCCAGCGAGTCTTCAATCCAGGAAATGAAAAATGCCGCGCAGGCTCACCTGGACGAGCTATCCAAGGATCCGGCTGAATCGCTGCGACCGCTAATTACCCAGAAGGACCGAGATATTCAAAAGATGCTCGACCTGGGGACGAAACTTGAAGACCCAGCGCCAGTCGTTCGTCGCATCGAACAGCTGGAACAGGAACGAGCTGAGATTCAGTCTCAGATCTCAGCACTTGAGGCCGATCGACGAATAGCGGTTGAGCTTGCGCGAATTTCTGAACTAGAGGTACGGGGCTTCTTGCGGGAGGTAGTTAGAGACTTGTCAGACTCGGATCGTCTCGTCGTGCGCGACGCGCTGCGACTGATCATTGAGAGGGTAGAAGTCGATCCGGCGACTAAGGAATGCCGGGTCCACTATCGAGTGGACCCGGATCATCGCAATCATGTGGCGTCCCCAAGGGGATTCGAACCCCTGTTGCCGGCGTGAAAGGCCGGAGTCCTAGGCCTCTAGACGATGGGGACAACAAAAGAGCGCGCATTGTACCGGATGTGTGCAATCGGTCAATGTGCGTCGCGAGTGGTGGAGCTAGGCGGGATCGAACCGCCGACCTCTACACTGCCAGTGTAGCGCTCTCCCAGCTGAGCTATAGCCCCAGTCGCGAGGCGCGCAAGGTTATCAGAATCGCCTCAGGTGTCAAGATCGTTACGGGGTGCAGCGCGCAGCGGCGGCGCCCGGCCAAGGGGCTAATCTCGGACCAGGTTTTTTCGTTCGAAGCGAGCCAGATCGATGTCGACCGGGGTGCTTTCCACCGGCCATTCTGCGGGGGTTGCCGTGCGCAGGGTTTCCACGCTGTGGCCTTGCTGAACCAGGAACTCTAGCCACTTATCCAGCAGTCGATTGGTTTTCCAGCGGTGATCCACCACGTCTGCCAGCGAGGCCAGTACGCCCTTCATCGGTTCGCGGTCAGATTTGGGGTAGCAGTGGGTGGCCTCAGCCAGCTGCGCATCATGGTAGATGCGCAGGCGGGCGTCGGGGTCCGGGGTCACGCGACCCACGCTGTCCTCCAGGAAGTACGTGAGTCTCGCGACGGTTGTATAGCGATGCCGCTCCAGTACCTCGAGGTAGATCGGCAGCTCATCACGGACGCGCGAAATCATTCGATCCTGGGTCAGCAGGAGGTCATCGAACAGCAGATTCAGCTGCCGATAGTTTTCGGCGTAAATGTCCATCAGCTGCCGGAATTCCGGCGGCCTTAGGCGCGGCGTTGTTTTCTCCGAAGAGCTCATGATTCCGATAGTAGCACGACTGATTTGTCGCGAAGGCGCGGTTTTTGGCGGTAAGCCAAACCGGTCACAACCCTAGAACATGTTCCTCTCAAGATTCAGCGCCACCAGGATTTTGCTGGCGATTTCTTCGACCGATGTGTGGGTTGTGTTGAGACACGGAACGCCGTGCAGGCGAAACAATCCCTCGGCTTCCTCCACCTCAGTTCGGCACTGTTTCATGCTGGCGTACCGGCTTTCGGGGCGCCTTGCCTCGCGAATCTGGTGCAGACGCTCCGGATCGATCGTCAAGCCAAACAGCTTGTTCTTGAAAGGCCGCAGCCTCGCCGGCAGCCGGGTCTCCTCAAGGTCGTCGTCGGTGACCGGATAGTTGGCGGCTTTCACGCCGTAGTGCAGCGCGAGGTAGAGACAGGTTGGGGTTTTGCCGGACCGCGAAACGCCGACGAGAATCACGTCCGCGTTGGTGTAGTTGACGTCCCCGCCATCATCGTGTTTCAGCGCGTAGTTCGTCGCGTCCATCCGACTTTCGTAGGTGTGATAGTCGACCAGGCCGTGGGTCTGTCCGACCGCCGGCGATCGCGGCTTGCCGAACTCTTCTTCCAGACGTCCAAGGAAGGTATCGAAGACGTCCAGGACCAGCGCCTGGCTGCTATAGAGGATCTTCGAAAGCTCCTGGTTCGCGAGCGTGTTGATAACAATTGGGCGGATACCGGAGTCGGTTGCCGCCTCGTTAATACGCTGAACGGCAACGCGTGCTTTATCCGGGTCATCGACGAACGGCAGCCGCAGCTGCCGGAAGCTGATTCCCTGAAACTGGGACAGGAGGCTGTGCCCGATCGTCTCTGCCGTGATTCCCGTACCGTCAGAGACAAAAAACACCGGGCGATCTGCGGCTTGCGTCATATTTGAGGCCTTCTAAACAATCGTTTCCCTTGGCGCCGTCAGGTTACAGGATAGTCGTGAATCCCGTAAGATACCGCCCCTCGCAACGGGCAACAGGAACGGCAGTTGAGCGACTATATTCGGTGGCTAAGTGAACTGGGGATGGATGATCTTGACCAGGTAGGAGGCAAAAACGCCTCGCTTGGCGAGATGATCAAACACCTTTCGCAGGCGGGCGTCAGCGTGCCCGGCGGTTTTGCCACGACGGCCTCAGCCTTTCGCGAATTCACCCAGCAAAGCGGGCTGGCGGATCGCGTCAGCAACCGTTTAAGTGATCTCGACGTCGATAACGTTAACGAGCTCGCCAAAGCCGGCGAGGAGATCCGCCAGTGGGTGATGGACACACCGTTCACGCCGGCGCTGCAGCAGGAGGTCGAGGACGCCTTTGCCCGCATGACCGAAGAAGCCGGCGGCGAGCTGGCGGTGGCGGTTCGATCCTCAGCCACCGCTGAGGACCTGCCGGACGCCTCCTTTGCGGGCCAGCAGGAGACGTTTCTCAACGTTACCGGGATCGATCAGGTTCTGGAGCGCATGCACGAGGTTTTTGCCTCGCTGTATAACGACCGCGCAATTGCCTATCGCGTGCATCAAGGCTTCGATCACGACGTGGTCTACCTGTCCGCCGGGGTGCAGCAGATGGTGCGCAGCGACGTCGGCGCCAGTGGCGTGATGTTTTCCTTAGACACCGAGTCAGGGTTCCGCGACGTGGTGTTTGTGACCTCAGCGTACGGCCTCGGCGAGACCGTGGTTCAGGGCGCGGTCAATCCAGACGAGTTTTACGTTCACAAACCCACCCTCGCCGACGGCAAGCGTGCGGTGCTGCGTCGCAGCTTGGGTTCCAAGGCCATCCAGATGGTCCACTCGGAAGCCGTTGAAGGGAAAAGCGGTGTGCAGACGCTGGAGGTGCCCGAACAGCAGCGCAGCCAGTTTTCCCTGAGCGACGAAGAGGTGATGGAGCTGGCGCGCCAGGCCGTAACGATCGAAGAACACTACCAGCGCCCGATGGACATCGAGTGGGCCAAAGATGGCGTTACCGGCCGCCTGTACATCGTTCAGGCTAGACCGGAAACGGTGAAAAGCCAGGGCAACGCCAACGTGATCGAGCGCTACCGGCTGCGTGGCGAGGGGCCCGTCATCACTGAGGGCCGGAGCATCGGCCAGCGGATTGGTGCAGGTACGGCAAAGGTTGTCGACGATATCTCTCAAATGGATAGGGTCGGCGCCGGCGACGTGCTGGTGACCGACATGACCGACCCTGACTGGGAACCGATCATGAAGCGCGCTGCTGCCATCGTGACCAACCGCGGCGGACGGACCTGTCACGCGGCGATTATCGCCCGGGAGCTCGGCATTCCTGCAGTGGTGGGCTGCGGTGACGCAACGGCGGCGGTCGCCGATGGTCGGGATGTCACCGTGTCATGTGCTGAGGGTGACACCGGCTACATCTACGAGGGCAAGCTCGACTTCGATATCAACCGCGCCGACATGGCGGAGATGCCCGACATCCCGCTGAAAGTCATGATGAACGTTGGCAATCCTGATCGAGCCTTCGATTTTGCCCAGATTCCTAACGCGGGCGTCGGCCTTGCGCGGCTGGAGTTCATCATCAACCGGATGATCGGCATCCATCCTAAGGCGCTGCTGGAGTATCCACAGCAGGATCCAGACGTCAAAGCGCTGATCGATCGGCGCATTGCCGGTTACGGCGGCCCGGTAGAGTTCTACGTGAGCAAACTCGCTGAGGGCATCTCGACGCTCGGGGGTGCGTTCTATCCGCGGCCGGTGATCGTCCGGCTGTCGGACTTCAAATCGAACGAGTACGCCAACCTGATCGGCGGCTCTCGCTACGAGCCTGACGAAGAAAATCCGATGCTCGGGTTTCGCGGCGCGTCCCGCTACGTGGATCCAGGCTTCACCGAGTGTTTTGAGCTCGAATGCCGCGCGCTGAAGCGGGTCCGCGAGGAGCAGGGTCTCACCAATATCTGGGCCATGGTGCCGTTTGTCCGCACCGTCGAAGAAGCGCAGCAGGTGATCGAGGTGATGGCACATTATGGCCTCAAGCGCGGCGAAAACGGCCTCAAGATAGTAATGATGTGTGAGCTGCCGTCCAACGCTCTGCTGGCTGATCAATTTCTCGAATACTTCGACGGCTTCTCGATTGGCTCCAACGACCTGACGCAGCTCACGCTCGGCCTAGACCGCGACTCGGGGCTGATCGCCGAGCTGTTCGACGAGCGAAACGAAGCGGTAAAGACGCTGCTCGCCATGGCCATCAGCGCCTGCAAGAAACAAGGCAAATACGTGGGGATCTGTGGTCAGGGCCCTTCGGATCACCCTGACCTGGCACGCTGGCTGCTGGAACAGGGCATCGACAGCGTCTCGCTCAACCCCGATACGGTGATCGAGACCTGGATGTATCTGGCGGGCTAACGCGGAGTCAGCGCCGTTTAGAGTCCGGACAGCGCGCCCATGTGCTGTCGGTAGTGCGCCAGCTCAGCAATCGAATCGCGAATGTCGTCCAGCGCCAGGTGGCTCGAGTCTTTCCCAAACCCCGAGGCGATCTCCGGAGACCACCGGCGGCTAAGCTCCTTCAGCGTGCTGACGTCCAGATTTCGATAGTGGAAATAGTCTTCCAACCGAGGCATCACGCGAGCCAGAAAGCGGCGGTCCTGGCAGATGCTGTTGCCGCACATCGGTGAGTGCCCCTCCGGTACCCACTTACGCAGAAACTCCAGCGTTTGCGCCTCGGCCTGGGAGTAGTCAATGTTGCTGGCGCGAACCCGATCCCAAAGGCCCGACTGGGAATGCTGACGACTGTTCCAGTCGTCCATCTTCTGCATCACGCTCTCGGGGTGGTGAATGGCCAGCTCTGGGCCGCAGGCCAGCTCCTTCAGGTCTTTATCGGTCACAATCGTCGCGATTTCGATGACCTGGTCGCGCGCGCAGTCGAGCCCGGTCATCTCCAGATCGATCCAAATCAGATTGTCTGTCAGCACGGAACGTGTCCTAAGGGCCGTTGAGAAGCATAGTAGCAGAGGCTAAATTGCCATTGTGTCAAAAGCGCCGCACAGTGAATCGTCCCGCCGGTTCGGTACCGTCATCATCAGCCACGGGCCTGAAGTCGTGGTCAAAGTGGAAGATGACCTCGTCGCCTGCCGTGGGCGGCGAAAACTCGGAAAGACGGTCTGCGGCGATCGCGTTTGGCTGTCCGACGACCAGCCGCCGGTGCTTGACGGCATCGCGCCTCGAGACAACGTCTTTCCGCGCTCAGACCGGCGTGGTCGCCAGCAGATTGTGGCCGCCAACCTTGCGCGGGTGGTGATTGTCGTAGCGCCCAAGCCCGAACCCACACGAGACCTGATCAATCGCTATCTGGTGGCCTGCGAAAACCTGGAGCTGCCGGCGGTCATCTGCTTCAACAAAGCTGACCTGATCGACGCTGAGGCCCGCACGGGCTGGGACAGCCAGGCCAAACTCTATCGCAAGCTGGGCTATCCCGTCGTCTATTCGAGCACCAAGTCCTCACCCGGGCTCGGCGAGCTCGCGAAGCTGCTGGCGGACGGCCCAAGCATTCTGGTCGGGCAGTCGGGCGTGGGAAAGTCTTCCCTGATCAATCAGCTGCTGCCCGATCTCGCGCTGAAGACGCAAGCGATCAGTACGGCCACGGCCAAGGGCAAACACACCACCACCGCAACCACCTGGTACGACCGCGAGGGCGCCGGCCCCATCATCGATTCACCCGGCGTTTGGGAGTACGGGATCTGGAAAATGCCCTGGAGCGACGTTGCGCGAGGGTTTGTTGAGTTTTCGACGTATGCCCAAGAGTGCCGGTTTTCGAACTGCCAGCACCTGTCCGAACCCGACTGCGGCGTGCAGGCGGCCGCTGACGCTGGGCGGATCGATCCCTCGCGGCTGGCCTCCTACCGGCGCATTGTTGGTGCGCTCGAACAGATTCCCGATCCGGGCGGCTAGGTCGACGCGGTGACGACCACTCCCTCGGCGGACGGTCATTGCTGTGAGTTTCACATCAAAGCAGCGATAATGGTGGATTGCCTTTCCGGATCGATCGACCTTGACCAAATTTTGCAGCGAGTGCGGATCTGCCAACATTGTGCAGCGTGTGCCTGAGGGTGATGAGCACCTGCGGGCAGTCTGTGACAACTGTGGCTTTATTCACTATGTAAACCCCAAGATTGTGGCAGGATGTTTGCTGACCTGGGACGGCAAAATCCTTCTGGCCAAGCGGGCCATCGAACCGCGAAAAGGCTACTGGACGCTGCCCGCTGGCTTCATGGAGCTGCAGGAGAGCACCGCTGAAGCCGCAGCCCGGGAGTGCTGGGAGGAGGCGCTGGCGCGGCCTGTCGACATCGAGTTGATGGGCGTTACCAGTCTGCCTCACATCGGCCAGGTTTATATGATGTATCACGGAACGCTTGCCGACGGCGAATACGGCGTGGGCGAAGAAAGCTCGGAGGTGGAGCTGTTTGCCCCGGAAGATATTCCGTGGAAACAATTATCTTTTCCCGTTGTCCATTTCACATTGAAGCGCTATATACGTGGTGAGATGTCGGTGTACGACGAAGTAATTGACCGCCAGACTGACTGGTTGACTAAAGGAGCCTGATTGTGGACCCGAATATTGCTTTGCTGCTAGCCGGCGTAGCCGGTGCTGTTGTTGGTTTTTTGCTGAGTCGGATGATGGGCGGTGGCGCTGGTCAGAACCAAGCGGTTCGCGAAGCTCAGGAAGAGCTCGAAGCATACCGAGACAAGGTGGCCGACCACTTTACTCAGACCGCTGACGCAATCGATCAGCTCACCGACAGCTATAAAGGGGTTTTCGACCAGCTGCAGACCGGCGCGCAAGGGCTGCTGGACGAGAAGCGTCTGCAGAAGTGCCTGACCGACCGCGAAGACAAGATCATTACGCTGAATCGCCTAGGCCACACGGCCTCGCCGGCCGCCGCCGCCGTCGCCGCGGAAGCAAGCCCAGCACCGGAGACGGAGGCGGAGCCTGCTGCCGCTGATGACGCCGAGGCGACCCCGGCTGAGACCGCCGCAGAAACGACCGCTGAGGAAAACACCCCTGAGGTGGCCGAGGAGACCTCGCCGGAAACGGCCTCGGATACCAGCGTTGACGAGGAGGCGAAGGCTGAAACCGCCGCTGCCGATGAGCCGGCAGCCGACGATACGTCGGAGGAAACGAGCGAGTCTGAAACGGAGACCACCGCCGAGAGCGAAGCGGAGTCGACCGATTCGGCGGAGGAAGTTACCGACGATAATGCTGATGAGACCACCAGCGAGGACGTATCGGATGACACCGAGGCGGCAGCTGAGGAAAGCGCTGAAGAAACCCCTGACGAAGGACCGCGGCTGCGCGCCGTCCAGTAACACGTCATCCCCCGGGCGGCACTCGCCGTCCGGGGAGGTTTTGCCTACCTGGCAGCGCTCGCCAGCAGATTGCCCGTCTTTCCTTCCAGCACGAGCTGTCCCTCATCGTTGACATACATCCGGGTAACGCCGGCCAAGACGGCGTAGACGGCAGTTTCCAGCACCATCGCCTCACCGGGACACATCTTCTTCGTCCCGCCTACCGGGCCCATGGTCATCGCGTCTGCGGATCCTTCAAAGCTGGCGAAAAAGTTGTTGCAGCCGGCGTTGCCGGTAATGCGCTGACCGGCCAAATCCACCTCGAGCCAGCCCGTGCTGCCGCCGCCCGGCGCCTTGCCGCCAACCCGCGTCAAGACCCAGCGACCCTGATCCACGCTGCCGGGCTTGGCAGCACTCATTTCAGGCTTTGACGTCATGGCATCGTTCTCGCCAGCCGTACCCGAATCGCCTGAGCCGGAGCAGCCAGCCGCCGCCAGTCCTGACGCCAATAACACCGGCAACAGCCGGCCACCCAATGACTTTTTCATGGATTCTCTCCCGCTCAGCCCGGAGGCCAGCTCAGGTTGCGACCCGCTAGAAAATGCAGGTGTATGTGAAAAACCGTCTGACCCGCCGCCTCGTTGCAGTTCATGACGACCCGATACCCATCGTCCGCCACGCCGAGCTCGCGCGCATAGGCCGCGGCAGCAATAAACAGCTCACCGACCGTTGCCGCGTTTTCGGCCGTGACGTCGTTGATCGTGCGAATCTTTTGCTTGGGGATAAACAGGACGTGATGGGGCGCCTGCGGGTTGATGTCGCGAAAGCCGAGCACCGTGTCGGTCTCGTACACGATGTCGGCCGGAATTCGGCGCTCGATAATGTCGATAAACAGCGTCTCAGACATCGTTATCGTTTCCTTTGGTGTGGCGTGACGAGCTAGCCAGCTAGTCCAGCTAGTGTTCGACGACCCGGCGACCGGCAAACGCGTGCGCTAACGTGGACGCGTCGGTGTACTCCAGTTCACCACCGAGCGGCACTCCATGAGCGATTCGACTGGCGCTGACGCCGCAGCTGCGCGCCAGCTGGCTCAGGTACTGGGCCGTCGCCTCACCTTCGACGCTCAGGTTGGTCGCGATGATCAGCTCTTTGACGGGCTCGTTTTTCAGGCGCGCGGTCAGCTGGTCCAGCGCCAGCTCTTCCGGCCCGATACCGTCCAGCGGGGACAGCCGCCCCATCAGCACAAAATAGGTACCGCGAAAGCCGGTGGCCTGTTCCACCGCGGCGACGTCGATCGGTGACTCGACGACACAGATGAGGCTCTGATCGCGGTTCGGATCGCTGCAGGTCTGGCATAGCGGCGTTTCTGAGAACGTCCGACACCGCTGGCACCGTCCGATCCGGGATACCGCATCCTCCAGCGTTGAAGCCAGCCGCAGCGCACCCTCCCGGTCGTGCTCCAGCACATGGAACGCCATGCGCTGAGCGCTTTTGGGGCCAACCCCCGGCAGGCAGCGCAGGGCGTCTACCAGCTGGTTTAGCAGCGCGCTTTGCGACATAGCCCCTGACTCAGAACGGGAGTTTGAACCCGGGCGGCAGATTGAGCCCGCCAGCGAGTTCGCCCATCTGTTCCTTTTGCATGGCCGCCACCTTGTTGGTGGCGTCATTGACCGCTGCCGCAACAAGGTCTTCGAGCATGTCGGCATCGTCTTTTAAGAGGCTCGGGTCAATCCGGATCCGACGCACTTCGTGACGACCGGTCATCACCACTTCCACCAGGCCTCCACCGGATCCACCGGTGACTTCCTGCTGCGCGAGCGCCTCCTGGGAGCGCTCCATGTCCTCTTTCATCTTCTGGGCCTGCTGCAGCAGTCCCGCGAGTGGTCCTTTCATGATTTCTCCTCGCCGTACGCGAGTGATGACAGGGTGCCAGTTTACCTCAGGCGCGTGAAGGCGATGGTGATCGCGGGGCTAGCCGCTTCGGGGTCGCACCGAACCAGGAACAATTTCGGCTCCCATCTGCTGCTGCAGCGACTTCACCAGCGGATCCTCCGCAATGGCCACTTCCGCGTCACGCTGCCGCTGATGATTGGCCTCGGTCTCCCGCTGCGCCGGCGTCTGGTCGCTCACCTCAGCCCTGGCCAGCGTCAGCCGCATATCACGACCGAAATACCGCGCCAGCCCCTCGCGAATCCGGCTCTCCGCCTGCGGTGTATGCAGGTGTTCCATTTTCTGATCGAGCGTCAGCAGGTAGCGTCCCTGCCCCTGGCGCTGGAGGACGCTGTTGCGCGCCAGCACCCCGGCGGTGCCCTTGAGCTGGAGGCTTTCGATAATCCCATCCCAGGATTCGGGCGGGACGGGAGCAGCGGGCCCGTCGTCGAGCGCGGGCTCTGCCGGCGGGGCAGCGGATTCGCTAACCGCTTCCGGCGGCGGTGGGGCCGGCTCGGTCTCCTTCGGTTCAGCGACAGTTGAGCTCAGCGCGGCGACCGGTGCCGGGCTGGGCGTGGGTGGTGCTTCCGTCAGATCAGCCGAAGGGGCTTGTGCCGGCGCAGTCTCCGCCGGCTCGGGGGAAACCGTTGGCGGCGGCTCTTCCGGGGTGCGCTGCTCGGGTATCGCTGATGGCTCGCTCCGATTGTCGGCTGAAACCTGCGGACCCCCAGGCCCCGAGGGAATGGCTGCCGCCAGCCGACGGGCCTCAGCTCGCGCCGCGTCGATATCGCCTGAAGCGGTTGGCGGCGATTCGGGCTCAGCCTCGGCTGAAGCTTTCACCGGACTGGCGGTGGGTGCCGAAACCTTGGGCTGCGCGCTCGCCGTCGAAACGACGCCACCGTCAGCCGTCTGCCCGCCGCCGGTGGGGGTTGGACCTGCAGCCATGGGCTTGAATGCCAGCATACGCAGGAGCGCCATCTCAAAACCACAGCGGTGGTCAGGCGCCAGGTCCAGATCACGCCGACCGCGCAGGCAGATGTCGTAGTAAAGCTGCAGATCTTCTGGCGCCAGCGCCCTGGCCACCGCCTGCACCATAGGATCAGGGTCTTCCACGGAGGGCATAACCTGCACCAATGCCGCCCGGTGCAGAATCTGCGCAATCTCGCCCAGCACCCGGCCAAAATCTGGCGAATGGCTGACCATCTCCTGCGCCGCGTCCCAGAGCGCCGGGGCGTCCGCGCTACACAGAGCGGTCAGCAGCGCCTCGAGCTGGCGGGCTTGGACCGTGCCCAGCATCGCCCGGACGTCGTCAGCCCGGGCCTGCCCCCCGCCGTAAGCGACGGCCTGATCCAGCAGGCTGAGCGCGTCTCGCATGCTGCCGTCTGCCGCGTTGGCCAGCAGCTTGAGCGCATCAGGTTCAGCCTCAAAAGACTCCTGCGCGGTAATCGAGGCGAGATAATCCTCGATCTGGGCCTGCGAAATGCGTTTCAGGTTGAACTGAAGACAGCGCGACAGGACCGTCACCGGGAGCTTCTGCGGGTCGGTAGTCGCAAACAGGAACTTCACCTGCGGCGGCGGCTCCTCGAGCGTCTTGAGCAGGGCGTTGAAGCTGGAGGTCGACAACATGTGGACCTCGTCGATCAAATACACCTTAAAACGACCGCTCGTCGGCGCGTACTGAACGTTTTCCAGCAGCTCTCGGGTGTCCTCAACCTTGGTCCGCGACGCCGCATCCACCTCAATCAGATCAAGAAAGCGGCCTTCCAGTATGTCGACGCAGGCTCGGCAAACCCCGCAGGGCGTAGAACTGACGCCCTCCTCGCAGTTCAGCGCGCGGGCGAAGATGCGCGCCACCGTGGTTTTGCCCACGCCGCGGGTACCGGTGAAAAGGAAGGCGTGGTGGACGCGGTCCTGGTCCAACGCATTAACCAGCGCCCGGACAACGTGGTCCTGGCCAACCAGATCGGCAAATGTTTTGGGGCGCCACTTGCGGGCGAGTACCTGATACGTCATGGGGGACCCGTCGAAGAAGGGTTCTATTGTGCCAACTCACCCTGCAAAGGCCAAACCGCGGGCGCGTTTTTTGGGCGATGTTCAGCCGCAAACCGGGCCGATTGGCAGCAGACATCCGTCGCCAGGATTCATACACTACCCACCACCTAAGTTCCGCCGCAGAAAATTGGCTCAAACGTGACGCAACATGGCACGGGCGCTGTCGAGCTGCCCTCCCACAATCCCGCCGTCGAGCTGGAGAACCTTTCGTTCTCTTACCGACCCAACGAACCCGTGCTGGCCATCCAGCAGTGGCAGGTAGCGGCCGGCGAAACCGTCTTTCTTAAGGGCCCTAGCGGCAGCGGAAAAAGCACGCTGCTCGGTCTGATCGGTGGCATTCTCGCTCCCGACAGCGGACATGTACGCGTGCTCGGCCATGAGCTCGGAGGCATGGGTCGGGGAGCCCGAGATCGCTTTCGCGCCCAGCACCTGGGCTTTGTCTTTCAGATGTTTAATCTGCTGCCGTACCTGTCGCTGCTGGAAAATATCACCCTGCCCTGCCGCTTCTCCAAGCTGCGAGCGGGGCGCGCCGGGGATCAGGGGCCGGAGGCTCGCGCCCTCACGCTGCTGGAGCAGCTCGGGCTCGATCCAGCGATCGCCGCTCGTCCAGTGACTGAACTCAGCGTTGGCCAACAGCAGCGCGTTGCCGCTGCCAGAGCGCTGATTGGCGAACCTGAGCTACTGGTCGCTGACGAGCCAACCTCGGCACTGGATGCCGATTCGCGCACGCAGTTTGTCGAGCTGCTGCTGGCGCAGTCAAAGGCGGCGGGAAGCGCGGTGCTGTTTGTCAGCCACGACGCGTCGCTGGCTCCCCTATTCGACCGGGCCGAAGCCCTCACCGACCTCAGCTCAATGGGGCCTAGCTCGTGAGCGCGCCGAGCCTCGCGGCCTCGCTCGCTATTAAAAGTCTCGGTAATCGCCGTGGAACGGCGCTGCTGACCCTGCTGTCGATCACGATCAGCGTCGCGCTGCTGATCGGCGTCAATCAGGTGCGGCAGGAAGCCCGCAGCAGCTTTACCAATACCCTCTCCGGCGCCGACCTGATCGTCGGTGCCCGCAGCGGCTCCATCAACCTGCTGCTCTACAGCATTTTCCGCATCGGAAACCCTACCGGGGCCGTGAGCTGGGACAGCTACCAGAAAATCTCCAGCCGCAGCGACGTCGCCTGGACGTTTCCCATTTCGCTCGGTGACTCGCATCGGGGTTACCGAGTGATGGGCACGGACGAAAACTATTTCGCCTTCTACCGCTATGGCGGGGGCCGCGGCCTCGAGCTAGCGGACGGAGAATTGTTCGCGGACCATGGCGACGCCGTCATCGGGGCTGAGGTTGCTGCGAAGCTCGGATACGAGGTCGGAACCCCGATCGTGGTATCTCACGGCATTGGCGCCGGGAGCTTCGCCGAGCACGATGACAACCCGTTTCGCGTCGCCGGTATCCTGGCCCGCACCGGGACACCGGTAGACCAAACCGTGCATGTCACCCTGGAAGGCATTGAGATCATGCACGGGGCTGAGGTGGCTGATGGAGATCATGAGCACGATGACGAGGCCGAGGACGGTCATCCAGCGCCGGCCATTGAGCCCGAGATCATCACGGCTTTTGTCGTCGGAATGAAATCGCGCGCCGCGCTGTTTGGCCTGCAGCGCATCATTAACGACTACCGCCGCGAACCGCTCTCCGCGATCATCCCTGGCGTAGCGTTGACGGAGCTTTGGGGCCTCGTCAGCACAGCCGAAACCGCGCTGCTGGTGGTTAGCGGGTTCGTCGTAGTTGCCGGCCTGCTCGGCCTGCTCACCACCCTGCTGACCAGTATGAACGAGCGACGCCGCGAAATGGCGGTCCTGCGCTCGGTCGGCGCGGGACCCGGCATGATTTTCTCGCTGCTGATCTGCGAAGCAGCCATCTTGGCATTTCTCGCGGCCCTCGCTGGAGTGGCCATCGTGCATCTTGGGCTTTTGCTGTCGCGGGATCTGGTGCTCGAGGCGTTTGGCATTGCGCTGACCCCAGGCCTGCCGGGCATGTTCGACCTGCTGGTGGTCGGCGCCGTGACGCTGGCCGCGATGCTGATCGCTCTGGTCCCGGCCTGGCGAGGCTACCGCAACTCGCTGGCGGACGGGCTGACCGTCAGAATCTAACTGAAACCTCACGTCTTGAGTCCTGACAGCGGCTCGGTTAATCTTGCGCCCCCGCGGAGAGATGCCGGAGTGGTTGAACGGGCTCGCCTGGAAAGCGTGTGTGCGTGAAAGCGTACCGAGGGTTCGAATCCCTCTCTCTCCGCCAAATTTTCTCTTATAAATCAATACGTTTCGTGAAGTCGCCGGTTTCAGGGTCGATTGACGGTCGATTTGAGACGTCGATATCAAGATCCACGGTTTTGATTTTCAGTTCTTTAGGACTCAAGGCCTCGGTGATGGCGTTGAGCATCATCCAGACTCCGTTCGACTGATCGTCGTCCAGCTCCACAGGCCCCTCCCCGAAAAGCTCCTGCAATGCCGACAGCGTTTGCCAAGCGTGCTGCCGTCGGTCGACATCCATTTCAGCGGTGAATCTCAAAGACATAGCTAGGGTTCCGTCTTGGAATATGCGTTTTACGATATTCGTTTATCGATATTGCTGTCAAGGACGGAAATAGAAAAGCCCCCGACAAGCGGGGGCTTTGGTGGGGAGACAATGGGAGTGGGGAGGGTTAGTCGCCGTTGCCGCCGCCCTGGCTGTAGTCCTTACGACCAAAGCCAAAAAAGTTAAAGAAATTCAGCAGATCGAACCAGAAGTTTTCGTGTTTCATGCGTGTGTAGCCTCTTTCAGGTGGTGGTTTTACTTATCGGAAAGCGGCTCATAGACCTGACCCAGGAATATGGCCACGGTGTCGAGCTTTTCGCCCGGAACTCGGTGCTTATCGAACAGTTGAGATATTTCGTCGCCGTGCTTTTTGCGAAGCCATTCGCGGACACCCTTATTGACTTCGGAAGCCCGACTCGACGGAATGTTGTCGCAGATGTACATCTGCTCAAATGCTGAATTGGGATCTCGCAAGTTCTGCAAGAAGGTCACTAAGATGAGCCTGAGATTTTCTAGCGCGACCTCAAATCGCCTGTCATCCGTTGCAGCCACTGCGGTGCTTAAAAGCCGCACGGAGCCATCGGCCATTAGCTCCACGTGTCCGGTTGTCTCCAACGTCTTCACAAACGCTCGGGGGCGTATGGCGCCGGAGACGCGCTTGCAGAGCTCTGTGAAAGATCGAACCCCGGTAAACGGCAAGTCGAGATATTCACCCTTCGGTGTTCTATAGCGTTCGTCGCTCTTCCAAAGACCCAGAATCTGGGCTGAGTCATAAACGTAGGTCTGGACTTTCGGGGATCGGAAGTACTTAGCGACTAGGTTGCGATCGAGGCCGCTACGGATCGAGATTTCGCTAATGCTTGGCACTTCGCCGAACTCCTTCCGGTGGTCCTTCTTGGTCGATCGAACCAACGCCTGGCAATACGCCTGCTGGAATTCTTTGTAGTGAATGCCCTGATCCCGAAGCATCGAAGCGATCGGAACAAGCATTTCCACTAACTTTTCCCGAACGTTGTCTTCGGGATTATTTGAAGTTTTCTCTACGGCCATTCCCGATCTTCGCTTTGCTAACCCTATTGATTTTGCGTTAAAAACTTCATTTGTGCAGAATTTTCTGCGCTGTGCAGAAAGTTTAGCACAGTTCGCCACCGGGCAAAAATTCGGGGGTATAGTCGGGCTCTATTCGATGTGTTCCGTTGAATAGTGTGTGTATTGGTGAGTCGCCTCGCCGCCAGTGGCGAGGCGCTTCATCGATGGGGAAAGGGAGGCAAAAACCACCAAACGGGGCGGAAACTGGAGCCGCCAAGGTCACGAGGTATATGACTATCCGGGAATTGGGTTTTGACCAGGACGATTTGCGAGAACCCACTGAGACCCTCAGCAAGTTGACGAGCGCTATTGGTCAGTTACAGCGAGCGGTACCCCGCAACACGGCCGTGGGCAAGGAGGTCCATCTGACCCTGTTGGATGTGTCAGAGGGACTTTGTGGTGCGAGTGTATTGCTCGAGGAACTCGAGCGTCGGTTACGGCTTCAGGAGCCGCCAGACCGGGACATCAAGGCCGTCGGCAATCTTGACTAAGGTATTGAGCGTGGGACTACGTTTGAGGGCGAACGCTGAGCTAACGGTGCTTTGAGCCACGCCGGCGGCGTCCGCAATCGACTCGTCAGTTAGCAATCCTTTCTTCTTTCCGAGCCGACGGCAATTCTCGGCAAGGATTTCGTGAACGTCCATCGTTCATTCCTCAAGCGTATCGCTTTAAGAATATACTATGCTCCGAACGTGGATTTCCACTGATGCTTCGCGCCGCCGTTTTTATCAATCCATCGCGCGTAGTGCTGCTGCGTGATCTCAACCGTTTTATGGCCCAGCTGCTGGGACACGAAGAAAATGTTCTCCCCTTCGCTGAGCAGCTGAGACGCAAACGTGTGCCGCGCCTGATACGCCGCTCGGTGTCGGACCCCGGCGTGCTTTAGCACGGGCTCCCAGAGACGCAGATTCCATTGATTGTAGAAGTTGAACGGTTGTAGGGCGCGATTGAGAAACACTCGCTCGCCTCGAAAGCGACTGATTTCTCGCATGATTTTGAGCGCTTCCACGGCCTTGGGAAGGAGCTGAAGCGTCCGCTTTCCGGCGTCAGACTTGGGTCGATCTTTCAGCCGGCCGGCGGTGATGGTTCGCTCGATTCTGGCGGTAGCGTCCGGAATGCTAACGTCACCCCATTCGAGGGCGAAAAACTCGCCGGTCCTAACTCCACTAAAGAATCGAAACAGTATTGCTGCCCTTGCAGCAGGACCGTAGAGCTCGTCAGCGGCCCGAACGACCGCGTCAATCTCTTTGCGGTCAAACGGGTCCACCTCATAGTCAGATCGCCTTTGATCGGGCGTGACCAGTCCAGTGGCGCGGACTCGGTCGGCGGGGCTAGATTCCAAGATACCGTCTTCGACGGCTCGGTTGAGGGCCAGCCGAGCGACGGTAAAAACGTTTCGAACTGACTTGGCTTTTCCGCCATGGGCTCGGATGACGCGCCGGAGGTGCTCGGGTGTGACGTCTCGGATTCGAAGTTGTCCAAGAGCGGGCCGCCAGTGGGCTCGAAGAGCACTTCGGTAGGAACGAAATGTTGAGTAACTAACCGCTCTTTCGACGTCGAGGAGCCATTCATCGAATAGCTCGTCCATAGTCTTCTGAGACGGCGCCTGGCCGAAGAGCGCGCACTTCGGGCTGTCGGGGAAGAACTCGTCATAGCGGAAAGTCCCTTTCGCAATTTCGGCGTCAATCAGCGCCTTCTGCGTTTCAGCGAATCGAATGTTAGCCCGAGTGGGCTTAAGCCGGAGGGTTTCTTTGCACTCTACACCGCGGTAAGTAAAGGCGATTCGGATTGCCGTTTTGCCGGAAGAATACCGGCGGACCGTAACACCTCTCGCCATACGTCGCCTCCCTCAACCCATTTCTGGTATGTCGCCATGTCGATGTAGACGCAGCCTTGCCGGTGCACCCACATAACGCCTTCGAGCCAGACGCCCTTCCGCCGGTAATTGTTGATCGCTCGCTCGGTCAGACCGGTGCGCTCGACAACCTTCGAAATTCGGACCCAGTCTCGGTCGAGGATCATAGCAGATTATTCGTTTAGCGATACTACTCGCCGAACGGGACGCTCATCTTTTCGACGTTGTTGATCGCAAAATACGGGATCGACAAGGTGTGCATAACCTGATGCTCGCAATAGGCCAGCGTTAGCGTAATGTGTTCTGAGGTGTCCTCGAGAACAATGCCCGCGCTGATGATTGGCTCGGCGCCAGGGTCTATGTCATCAACGTCGACCCAACCGTCTTGCCCGGAAGAATCGACCCACTCAACAATCGCGATTTCGGCCATTATTGACTCGCTTGAGCGCGAAGCAGCAGCAGCTCGTGCAGCTTCTGCTCGCGCTCGATCAGCTTGCCCCGCAGCCTTTGTAGGCGGCAAGCCATCATGCGGTGAAGTCGATGCAAAGCGGCGATCCGCTGATTGGCCCGCTGCAGCGTCACGTCCTCCCCGCGATACTCCTGCTTTTCGCGCCATGCCAACATGATCAATCGCCGCTTGCGCTCCAACCAAGTGGGCTCCCGGGTAATGTAGCCGTTGCGGGTCGGCTCTCGTATGCGACGAAACTCTTTCATCAAAAGAATTCGGGCTTCGCGACAGCGCGGGTTAGAGCCATGATCCCTTGTTGAGGGTGGGTTCGAGCGATGCTAGCCCACCGGCTGGCCTCCGCTTCGGTCGTACAAACCAGTTCGGAATTCGTCCGATGAACCTTATCGATCAGCTCTTGAAGCTCCTGACCTTTCGACTTGATCTCGTTCATCAGCTCGATTTCGGACTGGTTCAGATCGCGATAGCCTTTGATCATCCGATGTTGATTTTCCATTAGGCCGCCTTCTCCAAGTCGATTTTGGCCGGAGCGTGAACTCGATCCACGACGGCGCCCGAGCTGTTGATTACATGAAGGGTCCCGAAATGGTCCAGATCGTCTTTGAGAACGACTTCGTCGTGCCGAAGCTTGTCCCAACGTTCGTAGTGGGAGTAATTAATGACGACGAGCCCATCCAAACGAAAATGCACGTCAAAGCTGGCGACTTCGATGAATCGGCGCTCGGTGTCAGACATAAACTTGAGGGTGTACATTACGCAGCTCTCCTATATTCAGCGCTTAAGCGCTCTACAACTCGAATCATGAAATTCTGGTCTTCGTCCCGGTCGCGAATGCGGCGGCGCGCGTCCATATCGACAGTGCCCTTGATCATCAAGCGATGGACGATCACTCGGCGCGTCTGCCCTGCCCGGCCGTGAAGGCGGCCAATAAACTGCTCGTATAGCTCGAGGTCGGGCAGATCCCAGAAAACGACCGTAGCGCCGCCGTACTGCATGTTGAGTCCGTGGCCCCCGCTTTTCGGGTGCATCGGCAGCAGCGGCAGCTCGCCGGCGTTCCATCGATCGATAACGCCAGGCGTGTTCAGTGTTGGCAGGTTCGGGAACACCTTCTGCAGGCGCTCCAGCGTGTGCTTGTATTGATAGGCCAGCAAGATGGGATCGCCGGCAGCCTCGGTAACGATCTCTTTCAGAGCGTCCATCTTGAGGTCGTGGATGAACTGAACCCGCCGAGTGCCCGTCTCCTCGTCGACTACGTAAACCGCGCCGCCGGCGAACTGCAGCAGCTTGCCGTAAAGCGCGCCTGACGAGGCGATGTCGAAGATGCCCGGCTCGAATCCGAACGTGTCCAGCACGCCGTCTCGAACGAAATTCTTATAGCTCTCGCGCTGTCGCGGCGAGAAGCTCAGCTCGTGGTTCACCTCGAGCGGCGGGTTGGCGCTATCGTCACCCTGAAGCGCAAAGCAAATGTCTGAGACGGCATCGAAAATATCTTCTTTGGCTTTGGGCCTCGGCTCCCAAAGCGGGAACTCCTGCGGCTTCGGACTCCGGTTGGTGAAGTACATCGTTCGGTAGGCCGTCACGGTTCTCCCGAGCCGCTCTCCGCCGTCCAGCAGGTAAAGCTGGCCCCACAGCTTCATGAGCGAATTCGCGGCGGGAGAGCCAGTCAGCTGCACGATGCGGTCGACCTTGTTGCGCAGCTGGCGCATCGCCTTAGCGCGGCGCGACTTCGTGCCGGCGAACAGCGAGCTCTCGTCAATGACGATCATCTCGAACGGGAACTGCCCGTAGTCGCGATACATCTGGTAGAGCCAATCGACGCAGCCCGCGGACAGCGTGACGATCTGGACGGAATCGTCGTTGATGACCTGCTTGCGTTTCAGCGGCGTACCGTACGCGGCCTTACAGGTCAGCTCGGGCGTCCATTTCTCGCACTCAGCGGGCCACACGTCCTTTGCGATCCGCTTCGTGGAGATGACCAACACGCGATGGACTTGGACCGTCCAAATGAGATCGCGGATGGCCAACAGGGTCGGGCGAGTTTTGCCCTTCCCAGGCCGCCACCACAACGCACAGTGAGTCCGGTCGAGAATCCATTTTCGACCGAGCTGCTGATAAGCGTCGTGGTAGGCGGAAACTTGCGTCATGGCCGCTATCGACTTCTCATCTGTTCGATCGCCCGACCGCCGAACTTGGCTAGTACCGTGATTGGCAAAGTAACCGGCCATGCCGCCGCGTAAGCCAAAGCAATGATGGCCAGGCCTTCCGGAGGCTCGAAGTCGTCTTCAGTCCGAGTCGACGCTCGCCAAAGCGCAAAGATAAAGACGAGTAAAAGACCAATGAAATACCAAAACGTCATCGACCCAACGCCTCCCGGTTGCCCCGAACGGTGCTGTCCGTGATGCGTCGGTTCGTGTCGACGATCGGCGGCCGATCCCCGGTGCCGACTTTCGTCTCAAGGGCAAAGATGCGGCGCTTCAACGCCGCGATCTCCTGCTTCTGCTCTCGGATCTCACCCTCAAGATCATTCATCGCTGCCACCTCCGGAATCACCGTCCCCGGAAGGGCCGTCCTTGGCTGAGCCGGCACCGACCTCGGGAGGTGCGGCCGATGCCGACGGGTCCATGTTCGGTTTGTTGCTTTCGTCAGGTCCGGGATCTTTGCTGCCAGCACCCACTTCCGGTGGCGCTGTCGAGTTGTCGCCCTCCCCGCCTGCCGGGGCGGATGGGATCTCCGGCGCGACAGCATCGTCCTCGCCGTAGCCCTGCTGGAACTGTTCGACGAACGCATCAATCGCGATGATCCAGGTTTGCAAACCGTGGAGCGCCTTACACTCCACATAACGGATCTCCTTGAGCGCGTTCTCGCGAGCATTGGTGACCTGCACCGTGCCGGGCGGGCGGGAATAGTTGCCCTCGAAGCCCGGCCGAAGGGTGTAGACCTCACCTTCTTGAATGTGCAGCGTTTCAGTTTCTTCGTTCATAACCTACCCTCATCGATTTGAGTAAAAAAGGACTCAACGTCAGCGACGCTGGCCAAAACAAGTACCGTGAAGCCCCATCGCCCCAACGTCTTGTGTACGATCTTTTGTGGTTTGCTAAGCGAGCCGACCGGCGTCTTCGTTTCGACGAAAACGACCCGGCGTTTCGGGCCGATCACCAGCCGGTCTGGAATACCTTTCCAAAAGGAAAGCTTCAAACAAAGAAGGCCGCGAGCTCTGCACCCGTCGCGAAGCCGCGAGCCTTCGATGTGCGATTCAAGCATCGCTGAACCTCAGAGATCCGAGGCGTCCTATACCGTCGAAGCCTACTCGTAGACGTTCGAGGGCCGAATCGAAATCGACTATAGAGACCTCGGTGATGCGGACATCACCAACGTACGTCAGCCCGTCGGGCTGTCGAAACAGTGCTTGGCCTGGGGTTCCCGTTCGGAAAGGGGCGTAGATCTCATCATCGTAGACAAAACACGATCCGCCCCAGGTTAGGTCTCCCCAATCGTATTGCTTCTCCAGGCCCGCCCCAATTAGATACATCTCTTGGCGCGTACGCCGAGCTTCCATCGTCAACTCCCAGATGGGAATCGAAACGGTGGGAAACGCGATGACGCCGTGAGAGCTTCGCGCCGACGGGCGTTGAGGATTGAACGGCGGCGGGGCTTTGACTTCAACGGGCGCCGGCTTTGGCGGCTCCGCCTGTGTAACCTTTGGCAGCAGCGCTGCCCCCGCGCTCGCGGCCGTCAGCCGCTTGAGAAACGATCGTCGATTAAAACCCATAGTCCACCTTCGTCTGTCTACAGCGCCGGCAACGCAGCACGCGCCCCGGCGTTCCAATCGGATCGCACGTCACCTCCCAGGCGTGAAATCCGATGTTGCAAAGAAATTTTCCAAACCAAGCGCGCATCAGTCCTTCCGGTAAATCGGTCCGACGTAGCCATGCGCCTCTAGTGGGGCGTCCCGGCACCAGCCAGGGTTAACGGCTAAGAGCTGTTCCAAGACCTCCCGATTTCTCGGGTCCGGATCGTTGAGGGAGATCCCTTCATCGTGAACGTGCCCGATCAAGTCGAAAGTCAGATCTTCGCATTGGTCTGCGCGCATCAGCCCCTCGGCGAGCACGTCGCGCGCGATGGCTTGAACGATGTTCTCCGTGATCTTCCCCGGGTGCGTCGAGATGCGCTTCCAGTTGTAGCCCTCGGCGCCCTCGTAGGTGATTGTCTGCTTGACCGTGGTGTGACTCTTCCCATCGCGGTCGCGATAGGTAAACGGCATCTCTCGAATGTCCGGGCGTATGTAGGTCAGGCAACGTCCCGACGGAAGTTGGATTCGAACCGTTGGGCCCTGACGGAAAAACGCAAACCGCCCGACCCAAAACTGCTCGCCGCCCTGGCTGCAGATTGCGTCGCGAAACGCCTTGTCAACGTTGTCCCAGAACTGAGGCACGCCGACATAGGTGCTGCGGTAAACGTCGACCGCGCGGAACGCATCCTTCGCCTTCAGCTGAACGCCGTATTGCTTGGCATACTCGACCAAGCCCCAGCCGCCGAGGAAGTAGCCGCAGCCAAGACTGGGCGGCTTACACAGCTGGCGCTCGGCCTTGGTGATCTCGTCGTACGGCTTTTCCAAGAACAGCGTGCCGAAGTGCTTGTATTGGTCCAGACCTTCGCGCAGGACGCCCATGAGCACGGGGCACTCTGCCGCCCATGCAAGCATGACGGTCTCGATACTGGATAAGTCCGCCACCACCAGCTCTTTGCCGGGAGGCGCGGCGACGGCCGAACGGCATAGACCCTTGAGCACTTCGCCGACCGAACCCCAGAGAAGGTTAATCGCTTCGATATCGCGCCGCTTCACGCAGCTGATCTGCTGCTGCAAAACCTCCTCGTCACTCGGTCCGCGCGGCAGGTTTTGCGGCTGGAAGATGCGGCCAGCCCAGCGCCAGGTCCGGCCGGCGCCTGCGAACTGGAACGCGCCTCGCAGGCGGCCGTCGTCGCAGGTTGCCCGCGCGAGCGCCTCGTACTTCTTCACCGACGACAAAGACACGTCCCGCCGGATCTCCAACAGACGACGCGCGCTTGGGGACAAGTCGTCCTGGGCCAGCAGCCCAGCGACCGCGGTCTTATCAAGCGACTTTGGCTCGATGCCCTGCGTCTTCAAGAAGGCCAGCTGCTGGTCGCGGCTGTTGGGGTTATCCAAGCCCGTCAGCAGCTGAGCTTCGAGGAGCAGGTCTTCGCGGATCTGCTGGTCCAGAGAGATAGCCGCCTCGACCAGCTCCATGTCGATCGGCAAACCGTTGCGGTTGATCTTCTGATCGAGATGCCACAGAGCCCACTCGTGCTCTGGCAGGTCGAAGGCCTGCATGCGCCGGTGAATCTCGCGCTCGGCGACGACATCTTGGCGGCAGTAGTCCATAAACTGCTGCCACTTCTCCGGCTCGTGATTCACTGTCGTGCGCGTCCACGGCTTGTGCTTCGTGGGCTTGCGCGGCAGGCAGAACAGCCGGATCAGGTTCGACCCAGCCTTGTCCTTCGCCTGATCGGCTTTGAGGCCGAGCACAGCGCCCGCCTTGGCCAGCGCCCCCGGCAACGACATGCACTGCGCCATGATCATCGTGCAGCGCCACTGTGGAATCTGGAGCGGGACCTTTAGCACGTTGCTCAAGATCTCGATCTCAAAAGCCGCGTTGTGCGCGTACTTGATGATCGCCGGATCGGTTAGCGCCTCTCGGAACCGCACCCACTCAACGCTTTGAGAGCCGGATTTAGCGGTTGTCAGATCGACGATCTGCACCGGCTCGCTGTCAAACGCCCAAGCAACCATGAGCACTTGCGTGCTCGCGTGCCGGGCGTAGTAATACCCGCCCGTCTTCCGGATGTCGGCTTCGGAGTAGGTCTCCAAGTCGATATGCAGAATTGATCGGGCGGGAGCCGGTACGTCAGCCCGCTGGGTATTTGCGCGATTCAGTCGATCATCAAGCGTCGACTGAACTGCGGTTTCGAGCACAGCATTCATGCGCGGAAGTCGACGTCCTTGGGGCAATAAAATCTCAGCTCCGACCCACGGCAGGACGCCTCGTTTCTGGGACGCTTTAAGGAGGCCCCTGCCGACGCTCCCGCCCGCCTGCACCAAACACGGAGCGTGTGTCTCATCGGTTGAAGAGAAAGTAGAAGCCGACGCAGACAGCGACGGCTATCAACGTAAGAATGGCGCCACCCCAAAACGGAGCCGTCACCCACCACCAAGACCAGTTGATGACGCCGCACAGCTTCAGGGTCACGAAAACGACGCCAAGCAAACCGAAAACCCCGATACCGGAAGAGCGCACTTCCACTTGGCGTTCGCTCATAGCTCAAGATCCACGTCTTCAGCACTGAATTCGGTGTTGTCGGCCGCCGCCTGAACGCCGAAGTCGTTCGCCAAGTCCTCGGGTCGCGCAACGCTTCCCAACGGGTCGCCCTTCCGGGTCTTCATCGCACCTTTCAAGACGCAGCGGACGCCCTTGTTGCCCTTGCGATCAAACGCTTTGAACGTGATCTTCAGGCGCGCGTAGTCGCCGCTGACGAACTGGTCTGCGTTCTCAGCCTCTTTGTGATCGATGGCCGCGCCGTTGGGCCCAATGACCGCAAACTGATTCAGCTCGTAGGCTTTGGCGCTGAGGAAATAGTGCCCCTCGTACTCCTTGCCGGTCTTGTTGCCGGCCTCGAGCTCCTCGTCGCCGTCGCGCAGGGGGTACCAATGACCGACAGCCGGAAGAGACTTGATCTTGTCGAACTTCTCCTGGCTCGCCTCAAGGATGGCGGCCCGGATGCTCTTGATCGTGTCCTCAGCCTCTTTAGGAATCAGGAACGTCGTGCCGTAGCTGATGTTCCCGTCGTCGTTGGTTTGCTCTTGGCCCTCAAATACCCGTAGGTAACTGACACGGCCCTCTTCCGTTAATACGATCTTACCCATTGAAAACTCCAAACTCTTTGGCCAAACATGGTTCAAATGCTTCCCGCGGATCGTTGGCCAGTGCGAGCTGCGGTTTGCCTTCAGGTCGATATATCAGGGATTGAAAGTCGAGGTTCTCGCGAGCCGCCTTCGGTCCGCCGAGCAGCTTTTCCAGCTCGCCAATGCCCTTCAGTTTCTGAGTAAGAAACGCTTCGGGCGGAAACAGCGAGCGGAAAAAAGTGATCGCGGCGTCTTGGTCGGGGATGCAGCGCTTAGTGCGGCTCTCGACCATCTTGTGCGTCGGCACGGCCTCGCCGGCGGACATGCGATCGACAAGGTGATCGTCGATGGCAGCCATCCACCGTTTGATCTCAGGAAACTTCAGCGCCAGCTCACCAAGCTCTTCGGTGCTCAGCGCGTTCTCGCCCTCGATCGGACCGGACAGCAGAATCTGCGTGGAGCGCATATTGTGCTCGGCTCGTGCCTTGCAGACTGCTTTGGCCGGGCAGTACGCGCATTGTTTCTCGCCGGGGCGCAGTCGGGGGTTCGGCCGCCTCGCTTCAATAGCAGCGTTGCGCGCCACATCCCCGAAGGCGCGTAGCTCGCTGGGTTTGTACTCCTCGACACCGATATAACCCAACAAGGGCTGCACGATGTGCGTACGCACCTTGCGGATGTTGGGGTACATGAAATAGAAGTGCTCCAACGCCCCGAGCCCATAGAGCTTCAGCTGCGGGTTGTCCTTCGCTTCAACCAGCACGCGACCGAACTTCAGGTCGATCACGTCTAGGACACTGGGCGTCAGGATGCATACGTCAGACGTCCCGAAGCCGCCGTCAACGTAGGCGCTGTAGTCGACCTTGACCTCGACGTGCAAGATCGAGTTCTTGCCCATCTGCTCGTAGACGTAGTCCACGTAGCCGCCGAGGAGGTCGTATTCGATGTCTTCGAAGTCCTCGTAATGAGACATCCACTCAGGCGCTTGAGACTTGTCCCAACGGTACGGCGGGGTGCCGGCCATATCGCCCGGCTGCCGGTCGTTCAGCAGCAGCTCTGCGACGTAATGGCCGACAGTCCCGCGCCGGGCCTCCGGCGTCTCGGTGTCGGGGAAGTTTGCGCTCATGGGCACCGACCCTGGACAGGGGATCCAGCGGTGCGCACCCGACGGTCCGAGCTTGGAGTGGAGTGTCTCTTCGCTCACGATCAGACTAGGTCAGCTCGTTCCACACTTGGGTCAAATCGAGTGCGAGGTTCTCGACGGTCTGTTGAGGCGCCTCTTTGATGCCGGCCATCAGGTCCCGAACCTCTTTGAGGAACGCCAACTTGAAGGTCTCGTTAACCGTGCCGGGACAGTCGACCATGATGCGACCCAACCGATGCAGCGAGGTGAGATGGGCGATGTGCCCCGCCTTGCGGCCATCCTTGCGCGCTTTGTCCAGCAGATGGGCAAAGAACACCAGGTCTTCGGGGTCGACGCTGTTGTCGACCTTTTCGATGTGGGTAAACGGTTGAGTTCTTAAGGACTCATCCCGGGCAAGAATCGCCTCTTCGATTTCGGGAATCATGCGGCTTTGCCCTGCGCTACGCCGGTATTGCGAATACCAACGACCTCGCGATAGACCGCCATGCGGGTGTCGTCGCTGATCTCGTTGATGTTCTTAGCTGGGTTGCCCTCAGCGTCTCGGCCAAAGGTGATGACGGCGTTCTTGACCTCCGTCGTCAGGCCCATCTCGGAGCACTTGTATATGACTTTCTTTAGGTCATCCAGCGACGGCACCTTTTCGGCTTCCGGCTCGGGCTGCTCACCCAGGCCCAGGTCGACCTCCGGCTCAGCCGCATCGGGAGTGGAATCGGCGGCCGGGGCTTCGCTCGGTGCCTCAGAGTTTGAGGACCCAGGAGAGGCAACCGCCTCTGCCCCGGCGCCGACATTCGGAGTCGCGCCGCTTTCAAGAGCGACAACAAGCCGCTCAAACAGGTCACAGCCACGCGTAAAATTCTCGTTCAGTTTCTTCAGTTGTGTTTCAAGCATTGATGGTCTCCTTGGGAAATTGAGTCGTCGGTTCGGAGGCTTCCGGTTTCTACGAGATGTTGGTGCTCGACCATCACGTTGGCAGCCCTGCTTAAGAATCGGAGCTGCTCAACGTCGTCTCGCTTAACCTTGCCCGCAACCATGATCCGGCTGCGGAGAGTCTTTAGGGACTCACAAAAGTCAAGATGATTCATCTATTCGGTTCCTGTCCGATAAGCGACAAGCCGACCGTTGGCACGTCGCGCGAAGTAATATCGACGGTTACGTCGATCGGCGCGTTTGCGCCAGGTCATGTAGCCGAACCAAAGCCAAATGGGTACGGCTATCCAGAAAAGGTCGAGGCCGTTCACCGCTCGAACCCCGTCCTAAATAGCGGCTCGCGCGTCAGCTTCCCCGGCGCACACTCGATCTTGTTGCGATCAACGACAACCGCATCAAAGCAACGGATCGGGTCCTCCGTGACACAAAGGATGCTGGCTTGCGTCGGGAAGCCAGCCCCGCCGGGCAGCACTCGAACAGCTGCGGCCTCGCAAAAAGCAAGTTGCCCAGCTGCGGTGAAGACGAAATAGAAAACGAGGGCGTTCATACTTCGCCCTCCGAGAAGGTACCGGGCGGGAATTCGACGCGAACGGCGTGGGCAACTTCATCGCGGGTGCGAGGCTCACTAAGAGCTAATTCCACCGTCCGATGCACCCGAAACTGAACGCCGTTACCGTTGTGGTTGTTGTAGAAGTTAACCCACCGAACCTGCGGTTCCGGTTTAACCCGCCACTTTTGACGGGTCTTTGACAGCTGCTCAATGTCATAGTAATCATCGATCCAGCCTTCGCGCGTATACCACTGGAGCTGTTTGCCTTCGTCCTGGGCGCGTGACAGCGCTAAGCGATCTTCCAAGTACTCAGTCAAGCTCACGGCGCCACCCCTAGACACACGGCCACGATGGTGAAGCAGGTCACTGACGTGAGAAACGCGATACCGCACCGCTTGTTCCACCACTCAAAGGGGGGATCTTCGTCGTGATCGTTCATAGCCCGACCTCCCGAAAATCCGCCGCCATGGCACGCATGGCTTTCTTAAATCCCTCGGGGTCTCCGTCGTAACCCGGAACATACATGTACGCGTCCAGAGATTCGAAGAGCAAATTCATCTGCGTTAATCCCGAAAAAACGTACCCGGATCTAAACTGGTCTAGCGCGGTGAGTTTTGCGCCGGTTTCTCGTTCAAAGTCAGCAGGGTCTGTGTAAAGGCCAACCGGCGCCTGCAGACTCTTAGCCATAACAGATCCGGCCAAGCAAACCGAGCAGTGACCTCTATCACTTGGCTCGTGCCAGTCGGACATATCGACCTCGTACCGAGAGTCGGCTTCGCATTTTTCCAGATCTTCCAGAGCAAGAGTTATCAAAGCGCTCGGCTTGTCCGGCAACTGGTGTGAATCGGGTCGTGTTTGCGTCACTGGATGGGTCCTCACAAATCGAATGACGGAACCAACCTAATCCAGAAATCTGACGAACGTCAAGTCTTTTGTGACTCGTCAAGCGCGAAAACGGGTCAATATTCGCAAAAAGATATTGCGGGTCAGTGAGTTATTTAAGTTTCACTTTTTTCGCCGGCTTGTGCTTTTCCGGACGCTGAAAGTCGGGAGTTGCCATGCGCATGTTCTCGCGCATGATGTTTCGGGTCTTCGGATCTGCCTGGGCGTAGCGCGCAGCAAACTCATCAATGATGTCGGTGTGGTCTTGGAAATACTTCGGCGCCAACAGGGCCCAGGTGTCAAGCTTCAGCGCGTACGCATAGCCATCCAGGCTATCGATCTGTGCCGCCTTCTCCGCGTTTACTGCTCGCGACACCGACTTCTGAACGACGCCAGACATGCGACCCATCGTGTGTTGCGAGTACTCCCGATCGGACATGTAGTGCCGCAGGTTCGCTGCTAAGAGATCTAGGATTTTAGTCATAAAGGTTTCACCCGCTCATAGGACCCGAGCAATTTTATCGGGCTTGATGAGTCCCAAGGGACTATTTTGTGTTGACATCGAGTCATTTGTGACTTAGGGTTTTTCGCGAGGACCCCACTCCCTGGCTGTCATTTTTCAAATTAACCAGAGGAGGAGTAAACGATGCGAACAACCCACGATTTCATCGTACGAGTACGCATTTCTAAAGCCGATCACGAGTTGCTTGATGCGATTTCGAGGCGGCGCGGGATACCCCGAGCCACGTTGGCAAGGAGTTTCCTGAGACAAGTATTGGAGGAGGTTAGCCATGCCGGCAGTTTACGGCGGGACACCAACGTTGGAAGGGTCGCATAAGGCCCCATCAGCGACTGACCAGGCCCCCTTCAATCTGAAAAGGCAACCAAATCAATACCCTAGCTGTGGCCTCTCCGGTTTTCCGGAGGGGCTTTTTTTTGCGAGGCCAAGTGCCGATGCCCGGATGGTACCCGGGGACTTCTGATCGTCGGCATTTCGCCTCGCTCCTATCTGAGAGGACCCGACCTAATGGCGAATCTATTTGCTAAAGAAGAAAGCGTTGTTCGGCGCTTGAAGAAGTGCCAGTCGATCACAGCGCTGCAGTTGCGAGACCAGACCGACTGGCCGCTGAGGAGCTGTTGCGGACTCCTCGACAATCTGGCGTCCCGCGGCCTGATCGAATCACCGCAGGCCGCAATCCTTGATGCCAATGCGCCGTTCACGCTGACCGAGGAGGACCCGGACCTTGAGCTGAAGAAGGTCAGACCTCTAGTTCGAAAGGCCTCGGCACCAGAGCCCCATGCACCGCAGCTGATGGGCAACTATCGCCGGTATGAACCCGGTCGGAAATTCTACAACGGCGCCGACATGGTTCGCATAGGGGTTTTGGGGTGACCGTCGACGAGCTCAACGCTATGTCGCCCGAGGCCCGCAAAGAGGCGTTCCAGTTCCGTCGCGAATGGGTGCTCAGCCAGCTCGCCAAGGCCATCCGCCGACGGCATCTGCGGATGTGGGCGCAGGCGAAGCGGGAGCGCGAAAAAGGCGCGATTCTCGAGTACTCCGACCGCAACTACCGCGTTGACCAAAACGGCAGCTTACGGCGCGTCGTGGTGACGCAATCATGAGCGGAAAGAAAATCGACGGCCCGCTCGCCTTGATGCTTTGCATGCTCGCGATCGTCCTGGCGCCCATAGGCATGGTGGCCGCAGGCTACATTGAGCTCATGATCATGGACCAAGAACCGAATCTTGGCGAGATCCTAGAAGTGGCCACGTTGGCATTCCAAGCGATGTGGCTATGCGGCTGCATCGCCGTTCTCTTTTTCATACCCCCGGCGGCCGACTGGACTAACTGGAATCGGTGGCGCAGCTGGTGGTCGGAATGACGCTAGAGCAGTGGAAAGAGCTGATCGAGCCCATCTTTTGGTGCATCGTCGTCCTGGGCGGGCTCTACGCGTTCTTTATCAAGGACAGCTGACGTGATCGCTATCCCCGACGTCCAATACATCATGCCCGGCCTGCAAGCAACGCTGATCGACCCGCACCGGGTCGCCTACGACCAGCCGCATGCGTCCGCAGTGATGTTCCTAAAAGCGAGCACCGCTATCCGCTACGACTACCTGATCGAGTCCTTGGGTATGTACAAGATGTTCACCAGCACCCATCGCTCCGGAGACGGTCGGCAGCATGCCGTGGAAGCGGTCGACTGCATCATCGAATTTTTTCAAGAGACCCAACGGCGGGAGCGGAAGCGAGTAAATGACTGACATTGGCGACTACGTTGGCCGCGCAATGGCCGAGCACCATCGAAAGCCGATCGTGATGGGAATTACCCGTTTTATCGAGCAGAGATACGACCCGGAGCCGGACGGTTTTCGGGCCCAGATTCGCAATGAACTGCTTCTCGAGCTGGCCGAGGAGCTACGAAAACTCACCGTGGCCGAGGAGCGTTCCGAAGAGGCGGAGGCCTCACCATGATCGATCATAGCTCGGTCGCTATGCCAATTTGCGACGACCCGAAACCGCCGACTCCGCGAGATCTCGTTTGGTACCCGCTTAGTTCTTACCTGCCCGCCAAGCGCGGTGAATACTGGCTCGGTCATCGGCATTCGTGGCTCTGTTTGACCGCGTATTGGGACGGTTCAACGTGGAAGGAATCTGACGAGCCTTTTTCCATCCCGCTACACATTGATCAGTTTGCCTTTTTCGCAGAGATGGCCAAGCCATGAAAACACCCGATGAAATAAAAGAACACCAAAGCCGCTTTCGCGATGGCGCCTGGAAGTGGTACGCCCCGGACGAGCTGGCCAGCTGGGTGATCCTATTAGGCAAGCGCGCGACGCATCGCACCGAACCTGAGAAGGCCGCCAAAGACATCACTGATGCCCAAAACTATTTGGCGATGCTAGAGGCCTGGCTGCACGCCCAAGCGGGCTGCCTGACCCCGCCGGAGAGCGAATCATGAAAGTGTTCGAAGCTGAGATAGAAGTCACTCGCCTGTATTGCGTCAAGTTCCGGGCGGAAAGCCTTGAGCGGGCTGCTGACGAAGCAAGAAAGATTGCCCTTACAGCGGCAAGCGTCGAAGAGATAGGCGAGAGCACCGACTTCGAGACCAATCTCGTGGGCGTAAGCCGTCAGGTCGGCCGGAAGATGTACCAATGAGCGAACACGAGTCTGAAGCCGAACAGCTGCTAAAGCGGATCTGGAACACCTCATGGGCCAAACAGCCCCAGCGAGGCATGAACGACATGACTGAGATCTTCCAGCAGGCGCCCGTGCCTCGAGAGGTGCGGCAGCAAGTCGCTGGGCTGATGTTCGATCACCGGTACGATCCAGAGCGCGCGCTGGCGGCACTGCAGAGGCGCACCGCTGAGTGAGCATCCGACAAGTCGCCCTTCAACTGGGCGCTCAGGGCTACAAGGTCGTCCCGGTCAAAGGGAAGCGACCGCTCGGTAAGCAGTGGCAGAAACGGGCCTCGGCTGCAGCCAGCGACATCCAGAAAATGGACTGGGCTGCGGCCGACGGCGTTGGCATCATGGGCGCCGCCGTCGATGTCGACGCACCGCACGGAGAATTGGCAAAGGCCTACTATGGCTACCTGCGGCAGCGGCTGGGGAGCCAGTTCAGCTACCGGATGGGCCTCAAGCCCAAGTTCTTGGTGCCTGTACGCCTATCTTCCGCGTTCAAGCGTACAACGTCGGCTAAGTTCGCCGATCCTGCAGGCAAAACGAACCAACTTGAGCTTCTGGTCGGGACGGGCCAGTGGGTCCACACCGGCATTCACCCTAAGGCGGGGCCCTACGAATGGTTCGGTGACGATTGCACGAAGACAGCAATTAACGACCTGATCGAGATCAATGAATCCCTATTCGTCGAACTTATCGACAAGTTTGAAGAGCTGGCGGAATCGTTTGGGTTCACGCGCCAGAGGGCAGCAAAGCGCCCTCGCAGTCCGGGAGGGTCCCCTGCCCTGGCTGACGACCCGGGCCCGGTGCCGGGCTATGACGCCAAGCGCGTGCAGTCAGAGGTCCTGTCCTACTTGGACCCAGACTCCGAATACAGCCGGTGGGTCGAAATCGGCATGGCCCTGCACCATCAGTTCCGCGGAGCCGATGACGGCAAAGCGCTCTTCATAGAGTGGTCATCCCAAGGCAGCAAATTTGATCCATCAGAAGATCTCGAAGCCAAGTGGCGCTCCTTTAATGAAGCGACCTACGCCGATCAGCCGGTTACCCTCCGGTCTCTTATCAATGAGGTCGAAGAGGAACGTGCGGCAGCTGCGGCGCTAGAGGCGCAGGGGCTGTGCGATCGTATTGACGCCTGCCTTGCGCTTGAGGAGCTCAACGAGGACATCATTCCCGACATCCGGTCTGCAGGGCTGGACATCAGCGACGTCGACCGGGCCCGCATCGTCGGCCGCGTCCAGCAGGCCTACCACAGATTGGACGGTACGAAGGTACCTGTAGAGAGTCTCAGGAAACGGCTATGGGTACGCGCTGCGCAAGATGGCCGGGCAGACTGGCTGACCAACTGGGTCTGGGACTGCAACGCCGATCGGTACATCGACCTGACTAAGCCGACCGTCGAGCTCAAGGAGCGGGCCTTCGACGTCATCCACAACGCTGAGATGAAGCGACTGCTGGGGGATGGCAACAAAGGCCTGGCTTCTATATCTGCACACCAGTACGCCGCGGATCACGATTTGATTACGCGCGTGGATGGGCGCCGATACCTCCCCGGGGAAGACCAGATCGCGGACGACAGCGGCCATCGGTTCTTGAACACCTACAGCAGCTTCTCTATTCCGCTGGCGCCCTCCGCCTACAGCCCGGAAGATCTAGCGGCCATTGCACTGATCGAGCGGCACTTGGAGCTGCTGCTGGGCAGCGCGCTGCAAGCCCACCAGCTGGCGGCCTGGGTGGCTTTCCGGGTCCAAGAGGTGGCCCAGATGCCCAACTGGGCAGTCATCATCCAGGGTGCCAAGGGAATCGGAAAGTCTTTCCTATCGCGAATGGCGGGCTGCGCGCTAGGGCCCGAGAACGTGGCGTTGGTATCCCCGGCGACGGTCCAGGGCAGCTTCACCAGCTGGGCTTACAACCGCATCCTCATCATCTTGGAGGAGCTCTTCCTACCCGGGCAGAACCGGTTGGTGACGCTCAACCAGATGAAGCCCTACATCACCGAGCGGATGGTCGAGATCCACGCTAAGGGCAAAGACCCGTTTATCGCCAAGAACTTCCTGTCGGTGCTGGCGCTGACCAACTACCGGAACGCCATACCCATTGATCGAGACGACCGGCGTTACATGGTGGTGATGTCGCCGCTGCAGACTGACGATCAGGTCAAGGCGCTGGAGAGCAATCAGCCGGGGTACTTCAACCGGCTGTTCGGGACGCTCGAGCATGCGGGCGCCATCCGGAAATGGTTGGCGGAGATGGACTTAGGCAGTGTGGCGGGGTTCGATCCGCTGGGGAAGGCGCCCGCGACCACCGGCAAAGTGGAGATGGCGGACGCCGCCAAAGACCCGATTCAGCTGGAAATCGAGGAAATTATCGCCGCGGGAGACTCTCCGCTGATCACCAACACGTTCCTTTCCGCGACAGAATTGCTGAAATTCATCGATATCGGCGCCGGCGGCATGCAGAAAATCCACTTCAAGATGCTGAATATGGGGTGGGTCAGCGTGGGGCGGCGGCGGATCGGAGGCGTTCGACATCGAATTTGGCGTCGAGCAGATGTGTCGGAGCACGGAATCGAGTGGTCAGAATTCGAAATTAACGCAGAAATTGCGATGGAAAATCTGGAGGGCGACGGTTTTGCCGCGTAATCCGAGCATGGACAAGATAAAGAAAGAAAATACGGTTTTCGGCTGCAAGCCTATGAATCGTAAAGAGGTACGAGGGAAAGTGGGATTTGGGGAGGTTAGGGCTGTGAGCAGCGAAAATGCAACTTTGCGGCGTAAACCTCTGAATTCAAAAGAAGGAACTGAAAAAGCCGACTTATGCCCACTGCTGTCCCAACTCGGGGCTCTGTCCCAACTCCAGAGCGTCCGATTTAGAGTTGGGACAGAGAGTTGGGACAGGCTCTTTTTATTTTCTCTTTATATTTTTCAATTACTTAGAAGTACAAGAGGTATAGAGAAAATGGCTGTCCCAACTGTCCCAACTAAATCGAAAGTTCCTATGGAGAAGAGAAACATCGAAAACGGAATAATTCCCGAATCGATGTTACATTTCCTATATAGGCTTTTTCTCGGGGGTAGAGTTGGGACAGCGACGAGCATAAATCGACTTTCGCTCGTAAGCGCTTGAATCTGAAAGGGGGAAATTGAAAAGTGCCTGTCCCAACTACCTGTCCCAACTCGTTTTTCTGTCCCAACTAGTTGGGACAGCCTTTAAAATCAATAACTTAAGTTGGGACAGCAAATTGGGCGTTTTATCTGGTGATTTGGCCCTGCTTTTCTTGGACGAAAAGCGAGTCCTAAAGTACTCTGTAGGCCCGCCTTTGGCAAGCCTGCTGTTTTGTTTTGCCTTAGACGAGTCCTTTGGGACTCTTGGAGAGATGATATGCGATTGATCGGCATTACCGGAAAGGCCCGCTCGGGCAAAGACACTGTGGCGGCCTACTTGGCCCAGCGCCACGGCTTTCGTCATCTGAGTTTCGCGGGTCCGTTAAAGGCCGCTTGTGCTGCCGCCCTCGGGATCGACCTGGATACGTTCCTCAGCCTACCCAAGGAGGAGCTGATCGAAGGTCGATCTTTTAGCCCTCGCGTCATGATGCAGCGGATGGGTACTGAAGGGTTTCGCCACCAGCTGGACGATCGGTTTTGGCTCGACACGATGGAACTGCATCTGGCTTGCTACGTTCCTGCGAGCGCGACCGGCGTGGTGATATCCGACGTTCGTTTCGACAATGAAGCGGATTGGATTCGAGAGCGCGGCGGCGAGGTCTGGCACCTCTACAGACCGGATGCCGCCTCCGTGGCGGCGCATGCCTCTGAGCTCGGCGTCAGGTTTGCTGCTGGCGATACTGAGATTCAGAACTCTCGCACAGTCGAGGCTTTGTACGAGGCTGCCGACGCCTGTTTGGCGGAAGGCCGGGCATGATCGTCGATCTACTCACATTGGCCGCTCTCGTCGCCCTCCAGCAGGCGGGCCACGTTTGGAGCTCGCGGTCTCGCAATAGCGGCAACCCTCGCCACCACCGGTTCGCAGCCTACTGGTCCAATCTGACTTGGATTTGTAGCTATGGCTATTTCACTTCGCTGCTGATTCAGCTCAACGGAGACGAGAAAGGCCTGGCGAGCTTTTTCGCGCTCGCTGTTGTTTACACGATCTCGGCTGCTGAATCGTCCGTAGCTGCGATGAGTTTCCTACTTAGGCGCGAAAAGGGGAGCAACCGCGTCGGGGCATACCCTGGAGAGAAGTGATGGCATTTCAGAAGCAAATTGAAAACCGCCCCGTATGTTGCGGCCGGGAAATGGGATTGGGCCGCGGCAAAGCTGAGTCAGGTCGAGCCCGCTTCACGTGCTCTCAGTGTGGGCGCAGTACCACCGGCTCTGGCGATGCAGAGCTGGGCTACGATGCGGCTGAAGCGAAGGCCTACGCCAAGACTTTCCGAAAGCAGAAACGGCAACGCGTGATCGTGACGAGCGCCGTGAACAACTGCGCCCCCAACTGGCCAGCCTGGCGGTCGCTTCTCGCGCTCGCTGAAGACGTCGGTGCCCAGGTTATGGTCATCCCGATCCACTACAAGAATATCAGCCTGTACACCGCCGGCCAGCAATACAAGAAATGGTGGCACGAAGCCTTTAAGCCGCACCTGATGGGGTCGGATGTTGCTTTGGGGGCAAACGTCAGGGTCAGGGGTGATTGGAAGGTTCAGGCTACCGCTCTCGACCCCTTGAGAGGGAAGCATAGCGTTACGGGGACCACGTGGTCGATCTTTGGTCATCCGCAAATCGGCATGGAGCCGGTCGCCACTCCGGCGACCAAACGTCCCGGGCGGATGTACTCAACTGGTGCGATGACTGTGAAGTCGTACTCTGACACCGACAAAGGCAAGAAAGCTGCACACCACCACTCGACTGGCGCGTTGTTGATCGAGATTGATGGCGATCGGGCGTTTGCCTGGAATCTGAACGCGGATAGCGTCGGTCGGATTTACTGGCTGTCGAACTGCTACTACGAAGATCAGATCCTGAGAGATCGTCGAATCTTGAGCTTGACGATGGGCGACGAGCACGTGAAGTGGATGAAGCCCGGCGTAAAGCGGGCGACATTCACGGCGGAAGATTCCATCGTGAACACTCTCCAACCCGAGTATTTGGTTCGGCATGACGTTCTCGATTGGTTTGCTGGCTCCCACCACCATGACAAGAAGTGGGCTACGGAATACGCCAAACATGTCCGCGGGCACAACGACGGCCGTAAGGAGCTCAATCAAGCGGTAGACCATATCAACGCGACTACACCCGATAACTGCTGCTCGCTAATCGTGTCATCGAACCACCATGACCATTTATCGAAATGGCTAGATCGGGTTGATTCGAAACGCGACCATGTGAACGGCGCCTTGGCGGACGAACTCCGAATGATGTGCCGCCAGTGGGTGGATGAAAACCCGTCTGGTACGCCCGATATGTTCCGGGTCTACTGCGAACAAAAGCTGACTTGCAAGTTCGATTTCCTCGACCCCTCGGTGCCTTTTATCTTGGCCGGCGTGTCGATGGAGAATCATGGTCACGTGGGCGTCAGTGGTGCACGAGGCTCAGCTAAGTCGTTTGCCAAGTCCGCCTACAAAGCTAATTTAGGGCACGCCCATTCAGCGAGGATATGCCGAGGCGTCTATCAGTCGGGCAAGTCAACGGGGATTCTGGAATACGAACAGGGCCTTTCTGAGTCTTCGAATACCCACATCATCCAGTATGAGAACGGTAAGCGGACGCTAGTTGATATCCACGGGCAGCAATGGAGAGGTCGAGATGCCTAGACCAAAGCGATCAGAGATGCCCTCCTGGGAACGATACATCGATCGGAGACTGAAAGCGTGGGGTCGGTGGCTTCACGGTCAGGATCAGACCGGGGTCGGGTTCGACTCCCAGAGTGTGATTTTTAAGATGATGAAGCTCAAAGGCAGGGCTACTGTACGGGCTATAAGGGACTGCCAAGCGGAGGAGCGCATCGACGCTACGGTGGTTTTTCTTGGGACGCTGCGCCCAACACTGGCCCACACGCTGAGGGCCTGGTACTACTTCGATCCATTGGAGGGCCCGCCCAGATACGAACTTAGGCATGCCAGAATGGAGTCGCTTATCGGGCGCCCTTTTCAACGACGCTGGTTCTATTCTCGCCTATCTGAAGCACGAACGCTGGTCCACGGGTTTCTATGGGCCTACCTTGCAGAGGACGACTTAGAGCTGCGAGAGATGGGTCGGCTGACCCAAGAGTAGGGGCTGCCTGGGGTGGATACTCAGCGGCGGCCAGGCCTACTCCTGAAGCGTTGGAGTGCAATTGGTATTTGACTTTATGGCCATTAATGCCTACCGTATTCAGGCATCGTGCCATCAGTGCGCGTAAGTCGTCTCAACCAGCCATCACTATCGATAGTGTTCTTCTATCGATCAAGCCCTCTCCATAGAAAGGAAAGACTTGACACACAGCCACATCTGTGAGTCATGGGACCCTGGGATATAGGCCCGGAGACGGGTATTGATGGGCACCGATTTCGGCTAATTTTTGAGATTTCAACTGTACCACCACAAAAGCTTACTTTTCAGTAACTTAGCGCGCTAAAGCGATTTCGGGCCATGGAAAGGCCTGCACGAAAATGCGCATGGAGCGCCAGATGCCGCGGAAGAAAACAGCCGAAGCCCCAAAGGCGCCGGACGGTCGAGAGTTGTATTCAATTTCCCGATTGGCAGCCGAAGCCGGCTTGGATCGGCGCACCGTCACCGGTCGCCTGAAGCAGGTCGACTCTGACGGCGAAATTCGTAATCACGGCGCCTACACGCTGAAGACTGCCGGGCCGCATTTATGGGGCGGACTCAAAGCTTCCAGCGACGGGACGGTCCCTACCGATCCGGCGGCGCGGAAAACCTTCTACCAATCCGAAGAAGCGCGCCTCAAAGTCGAGGCGGCGATCGGTAATCTCATTCCGGCGGAAGAAGTGCGCGAAGGCGTGGCCGAGGTGTTCAAACTGATCGCTTTGAAAATCGATACTTTGGCGGACACCTTGGAGAGAGACATCGGTCTCACACCCGACCAAATGACAACTGCGCGTGTTCGCATCTTGTCGATTAAAGACTCGCTTTACAGCGAACTGACCTCAAAAGGCGAGTAATGAATCTTAACGACGTCGAGTCGATCGTCATGATTTTTGCAGTGGTGACGGCTGCTTTCGGCTGGGTGTGGACGAAAGTGTCGACTCAGCAGCGATCGCTTGACGAGTTCAAGACGTTCGTCGCCCAACAGTATGTTCCGCGCTCGGAGATCAAGGAAGACATGAAGCAGATCTCGGAAAAGCTGGACCGACTTCACGATTTGTTTATGGCCTTTCAACTTGGAGCTCGGTCGTTGACAACGGATGGCGCGATCAAGTGGCCTGATGGGGACTGAGAACGCGGCCGCGCTGAACAAGGCGAACTACACCGCCCTGTGGAATCAGCTGATCTATCACGAAGATCTACGGCTGCACTCCTACCCTGATACCGAAGGCATCTGGACAATCGGCGTTGGCCATACGAAAAACGTTCATCCGGGGCAAACCTGCACCCGAGAACAGGCGCTGAAGTGGTTTGACGAAGACTTGAACCTCGCAGTCTTTGACGCTCGCAACGTCGTACCCAATTTTCTCCGCATGGGCGAGATTCGCCGAGCGGCATTTATCAATCTCCTTTTCAACCTGGGCGCTACGCGATTTCTCGGATTCGAGAGACTTCGTCTAGCCCTGGAAGAGCTCAATTGGCGCCGAGTGGCGGCCGAGATGGTGGACAGCAAATGGATGACCCAAGTCGGACGCCGCGCAGGCGATCTAGTACTTCAGGTCGTCAACGATTCTTGGTGGGTAACCGAAAAGCGATTGCCGCCGCGGCCATTCTACTTGGGCTAGTTAGCTGCGCAGTAATTGACTCCTCAGAGGACTATCGCGTCGAAACTCGACAGCTCCCTTCCTGGGACACCCCTGTGGTGTGCGGAATAAACGAAGTGGTGTTTTGCCCCAATGCTCGTAGACCCATTCGCAACCCGACTTACAAAGACTGTCGATGCGCAGATCGGCGTGAGATGCAGCGAGCCATACGGAGGCTCTGGCAATGAAAAAGTGGTTACAGCAACAGATCGAGAAAATTGGTCTGCTGCGTTTCATCGTGGGCGTCTGGGTGATGGTCCTGCTGACGATGGGTGTTTCGGCCTCCGTTGCGGATGTCACTAAGCTCACGCCGAGCAACGCAGCGGTCCTGATCGGTATCTTCGGACTACTGGCGACCGCCCTGCCCTTCACCGTGGGGAAGCGGAAAGACGATGATCGCGACGATTCTTAGCGCGATCGGCCCTGCTAAAACGCTTTTTCTTCGCCACTGGCAGCTCGGACTCTCCGTCATCCTGGCAGCGTTTATGGGCTGGCAGACGTGGTCAAAGAGCTCGCTAAAAGACGAGCTAGCTGATGAACAGCTGGCTCGGCGAACCGCGGTAGAAGCCAACAAGACACTTCGCGAAACGATTCGCACGCAGCAGGAGGCCGCTGTGGCGAATCAGCTTCGCGCACAACGAATTCGAGAAGAAGCCGAGTTGCTTCGGAAGTTGACGCAGGAACAGCGCGAATACGTGACGTTCCTGCGAGGCCAAATACGGACGGCCGCTCGCGAGAGGATCTCGGAGGTAATCGACAATGAACCTGACTGCCAAGACTTTGGCGCTATGCCTGTTTGCCCTGCCCTGGATCGCCGCTTGCGGCTCCTCGCAGCCACTGGTCAGAACGGAGACGGTTGAAGTTCCGATTGAAGTCTACGCCGAAGTTCCCGGCGAGTTCACGGACCCTATTCCATATCCGTCGCCGCCACTCCCGATGGAGTCTGGCGCCGACATGGCGGCTGCGTTTGAGGCCTACATCTGCGAAGCCCGATTACTGATTCGTCAAGCGAATCAAGACCGGGCAATCGTGAAAGGCCTTACCAGCGGAAAGTTTGTTCCGTTGCTCGCGGCCGCCGGTGATTTGGAATGCTAATCGCGTTGCTTGTGGCCTGTTTGGCCACAGTTTCGAACGGTGAGTTTACAAAGGATTTCTGTTAATGAGAACCAAACAAGGCTTGATTTTTGCGCTTCTCGCGCTGTTGATTGGAGGTGGTAGTAGCGCGCAGATCCAACTCGCTCCAGGGCAGTCGGAAACGCTCCAATGTGTCGTCCAGACCTGCCCGCCGCCGGTTGACTGTGACTCTTGCTGCCCTGTTTGCCCGCCTCCGCCTGATCCGGTAGAGGTCAACGTCCCAGACTGTCGAGACGGCATCGACAACAACGGGGATGGCGAGACTGATTTCCCGGCAGATATCGGATGCACCGACAGTGATGATCCGATGGAGTGGGTGCAAGATGTGCCGCCCGAGCCAGATCCCGATCCTGACCCCGTTCCGCCGCCGGCGCCCGCACCCTCTGGCACGATCGCATTTGAAGAACAGACGCAATACACCTGGCCAGCGGGGCTGACGGTGTGGCGAGCGAGCTTCGCCGATTTCAATCAGGACGGCTGTTATGACATCGCCTACGGGTCTCACTCTGATGGCCAGTTTCGCCCGCTGTTCAGTCATGACGTAGCGGCAGGCTGTTCAGAGACGTGGACCCAGGTGAACAACGACGATGCACAGTACGTGCAGGCATCACCCCAGATCCCGCGTATTACCTCAAACGATCGCTACTACGACTGGACTGGCAACGGCCTGCTGGATATCAACGGCGACGACAGCGATGGCAGCGCGCCGGCTTTTTATCCGAGCGTCGGTCCATTCCTCTGGGGCACAAAATACAAAGTGCCGGGCGCGATGGACGGCAAGCCGCTGGTCATGCCTTTCGACGCGAACGGTGACGGCGTCATGGATGCGCTGTCCTATCTCCGAACGACTGGTGAGGTGCGCGTCACCAATGCCATGACAGGCGACCTGCTGTGGTCGGACACCAACCCGATCAACTTCCCCTACGTGATCTTTGACGTAGACGGCGACACCTGGCCCGACCTGGTGCCGCTGAGCAACCGCCAGGCCATCACGGGCACCGATAGCTACTACAAGAGCGATCAGGACGGCACGTTTACCTGGACGGCCGGTTTCACCCCGTGGGATGGCGTGCAGACATTCACCGCAGGCCAGTCTGAGGGCGTGCTGGGCGGCATGACGTTCGTTCAGGATTTCGATCTGGACGGCGATCTGGATCTGCTGATCGGCGAAGGTGCTCGAGACGCCAGCCCCAATCAGTACTGCATCACCCTTCAGCGAAACAACGGGGATGGGACCTACACGAAAGACGAATCGGCCATCGGCTGCCTGCGCAACGTGCTGAACCAGTCAACGGTGCCCTATGCCAAGTCCCTCATGGCTGACTTCGATAACAACGGCTATCCGGACATCCTGTACAACCTGGGCAGTACAGCCAACAGCGGCAGCGTTAAGAACTACTATTTCTTTCTGAACTCCGGTGGTGTGTTCACCGAATCAACAGACGATATCCGCTTTGGTGGTGGGCAAGGCGGCCGAGGTGTCGCGCCGGGTGTTGCCGACTATGACGGTGACGGTGATCTGGACATCGTGAAGCCCAAGCGCGGCGGCAGCATTCACGTCTGGAAAAACACTGCCAGCAACGGCAACTGGCTGTCGCTGAAGGTTCGGGGGCTGGAGAACAACGGGCTCCACGTTGATATTCAGGCGTTCAAGCCAGGCACCAATGAGTTGGTGGCCCACCACTACAAGGCGATCACCAACGCCTCGCAGGCGGTTCAGGACCATCACTTAGGTCTGGCGGACAACGCGAGCGTCGACGTGCGGGTGCAGTTCCCCCACGGCGGCCCGGTGTACACGTTCCCGGCAGTGGCAGCGAATCAGGTTCTAGTGGTTTGCCATGATGGCGCCCTGACGCAGGGTTACACCCCAGGCACACCGATTGCTTGCACCCAACAGCAGGCGGGTGAACCGCCGGGAAAGATGACGGCCCGCCTAGCACCCTAAGTGCTGAGCGGGCAGCGCTGCTAGCCTGGCAAATACCCAACGTCACAGCGCAGGCTAATGACGCCGAGGTCAACACCGTTGGGTATGCTCAGTTAGATAGGGCACAACTGCTTTGTCGTTACGCGCAGCAGGACACTACGTGGCGTGATGAGTGCATTCGATCCGCTCAGCTCTATTTGACGGAAACCCAGTCGGGTGAAGGCCAAAGGCCAAACTGCGGTACGGGCTGGACGGGAAAGGACCCCGACGATCCCTGCGATCTGAAGTATGCCTACGCGGCTTCTGCGTGGTACTGGCTGGATCTAAACGGTCAAGCACAGCACTCGGCAGACGACTTACAGCGCCACCATGACCTACTGCATGACCTAATGCGGTTTTTCCCGGTCACGGACAGCTCGTGGATGACGGAGCGGCACGCAGGGATTGTTTTGAATGGGCTGGTCTACCTGAACCAACTGGGCCACGACACAACCGCAGACATCGCCCATATGGTGTTTCATCTTGGCAACCGCCAGGCCGAAAAGGGGAGCGGTTGGATTCTGCATAGCCTGCAGCGCCATGAGGGCATCGGAGAGTTTGGCCACGCCCAGTGCGCGAGCCCTTGGATGTCGAACATCTTGCATTACGCGCTGACCCGAGCCGCAGCCATCAATTCCGATGCTCAGGCAGTGGCGAACGCGCTGAGGGCGGCAAACGGCGCCGTGGGTGAGCCCAGAGGCACCGGCGACGTGGTTCGATACTTCGTGTGCCCGGAAGATCCGCAGGCCCAAGCTTGGGTCGATGCGAGGTTCTGGGGAACCGATCAACATCTGCCCGACATGGTGAGTCTCACCGGCGATGCATCGCTATGGGGCCTGCTCACAGATTCGGATTGGCGCAGAGACCATCCAAGACTGGTGAACTGGCAGCATTACGGCGTCTGGTAAATGGCTGCCACAGTCCAGGAGGCCTTTGCTGACAATTTCGCACCAGAGGTAGGCTTCTCTGCGAACATCGCGACCGGGCTGGACATCTCCGGCAGTGACCGCAAAGCCATCTGCATTGTCTGGGGCAACATGCGATCGACCGTTGGCGAGGGGGTTACGCTCGGCGGCGTCGCGATGACTGAAATCGTGGATCTGCGCTCAAGCGATAGCAGCTTCCGCCCTCACATTTTCGTGTACGAACTGCTAGACGCGAACTTTCCGGCTGGGGCAACAGCGGATTGCGTCATGGACTTCAGCGCTGGGTCTGGCAATGCAAACGCCACCGTGGCGATTCTTACCGGCGCGACTCAGTCATTAAGCACCTTGCTGGATTCGAACAACGACGGAACGACGACAGGCAGCAGCACCAGCCTGACTGGCACAACGACGAGTGGCTCCGATGCGTTGCTGATCGGCCTGCTTTCCATAGAAGGCACGGACGGGGACCCCAGCATCGTTAGCGGTGCGGGTCAGACACGCCGAATCACGCTAAACCGCGCTTCTAACTCCATCGTTCTCGACGATGAAGAAGTCACGGGTGGCTCGTCAGAGACGCACAGCTGGACATACGACGCCGGGTGCAAGGGCGTTGCCGCGCTTCTGCAGGTGCTTTCGCCCAGTGGCGGCGGAGGCGGGACCAACTACGATGTTTCGTTGGCAGCGTCTGGTTCGGCGACAACTGTGCAATTAGGCGGTGCCGAGGCGAACGCATCCCAAGTCTCTGCCGCATCGGGAGTGACGGTTGATGTTGCGCTGAGCCAAGCCTTCGCCGACGAAATTTCCGACGCTTCAGCGGCAACTTTGCAGGCGGCTGTAAAATCCGCTGCGGAAGGCGTGGTAGTCCAAGCCGATTCGCTGTCAACGCAGGACGGCCAAGCGGAGTTTGCCGCGACTGTGGCCGCTCTGGCTACCGGCCTTACAACGCAGCTTGCATCTACAACTGGCAACCCATCGGTGGTGCTAACGGTCGCCGCCTCCGCGTCAGCGGTGTTCGACGCCGAGGTGGAAGTCGACGGCAACCTGGTATCTACGGCGGACGCTGCAACTTCGATTGCTTCGGCTGCGGCTCGTGCTGCGTTTCAGCTTTCCGGCGGCGCCGCGTCGACGCAGCAACAGGCGCTTGTAGACGCGTCGGGGCAAACCGCAGTCCCGGCTGTTGCCACAGCGATTCAGATCGGGTTCGTTCCCTCGGACGAGCCTATCAACGTCCCAAGCGAAAACGAATTTGTGATCTCGGCCGAGGTGCGTGCGAGCGCGCTCGACGGCGAGACCCGCGACTACACGATCCCCGGCGAAGGTCGGAGCACAACAATAAATTGATCGAGAGATGCGTATGCACACCGAAAACGTAGCGGCAGCCGACCGAAACGCGGCGTCCGTCCAGTCGAACGCGAGCGTGGTAGCGCAAGCGGTGGCCAAGCAAGTCTACGGCGTTGTAGCGCGAAACGCCCGCGGCGAGGTTTTGTGGGAAGACAAGGTCTTCAACCTAATCACCACTGTTGGTCTCACCGATCTTCTCGAACAGTACTTCCGCGGATCAGGGTACACCGCTTCTCACTTCATGGGCTTGACCGATGGGACGCCGACTGTTGCTGCTGGGGATACGATGGCGAGTCATGCGGGTTGGGTTGAAGTCACCGACTACGCGAATGCCACGCGCCGAGCTATGACCTTTGCCGCCGCGTCTGCGGCGAGCATCAGCAATACGGGCTTTGAAGTAGTTTTCACGATCAACGCTACCGTCACTGTCGGCGGTCTGTTTATCACCACGTCCAACGTCAAAGGCGGGACGGCCGGCATTTTGTACGCGGGCGGCCCTTTCTCAGGCGGCGACCGTTCACTCGTGAACCTCGACACCGTGACTTGTACCTTCACCAACAACATGAGTAGCAGCTAATGGACCAGCTCAACGAGATTGTCGAAGCGCTCAAAGCAGCGTTTCAACCACAGTTCGATGCCCTCCACACGCGATTGGACGCGCTGGATATCGGCACCGCCCCCGTCGACCCGGACAACCCTCGTACCGGTGGCGACCCTTTAGCGATTGCCATGGTTCACGAAGAAACCGGCGCGGTCGCTTATCAAGGCGCCCTGGCGTATCAGGCGCTCAAGAGTCAGGAGTTTCGAGACAACCCGCAGGTTGTCGAGGCCATCAATTCAGTGACGCCGTACGTGGTCCACGAAGGCTTGAGCGAAGAGCTGGATCTGCAGGCAAAGGCCAACAACGGTCAGCGAGAAGCATTGCTGAGCGTGTTCCTCGACAAAGATGACGTCTTCATCACCGTTTACGACCGTTTTGATTTTCCCGAAGGCGGGACCCCTGTGGCGGTGAAACGCTACGACGGCAAGAACAGTAGCGATCGGATCGGCGTGTTCTACACCAGTCCGGTTCAGACTGATGCCGCGTTGCCTACTGAGGTTGCTGTCGTGACCGAGTACAAATCCGTCGTCGATCGGAAGATCGCTTGGGTTCTGGCGAGGCAAGAAGAAGACCGGCTGCGCGCGGCGCGTCAAGAGTAAAGTGAATGGCAGTCGCGCTCGCATCGAAAGATCCTGACGCCGATCTGCCGTACACGATCGACGCGTCTCCGTGGCTAAACGGCGGTAACCTCACGGCAGCAGATTTTGTCGGCTTCCCGGTCGGGTTAACGCTCTACTCAAAAGTCTTTGAGTCGACCGGCCTGATCACTTTCTGGTTGGGCGGCGGGACCGTCGGCCAGAACTATCAGTGGGTTTTGCGGTTGACCACCGACGTGCAAGATCCGGTCTCTCTGCAATTTCTGAAAGACGATCGAACGGTTACGATTTCTGTAGCGGAGAAGTAAATGCCGTACGGGAGCGATCTGGCGACGTTCCTGGGATCGGACTATCGGTTCCCGTTGGACGGCAACGCCAACGAGACCGAGCAAGGTCTAAACGGTGCGAATAGCGGCGGGATCTTTACCCGCCCGGGCATTTGCCTAGACGTCACCAACTGCTACTCGACCAACGGCACGGCCGATCGAATTGTTATCCCGGCAACGGGAACTATCGACGCTGCTGCGGGTGAGTTCGGTTTCTGCGGCTGGGTGCAGCTGACAGACGCCCAGCTGCCGTTTTGCCGAGTCTTCGGCTTAGGCAACGCGACGAACAATCGATCGGTCGTTCTGGGACCCGGAAATTCGGTCATTTGGGAGTGTGATAACAGCAGCTTTGTTGCACAGCGCTATGCCGATCGAAACCTTGCTGCCAACCGACCGTATCACTTTTTTTGGCGATGGACTGCGTCAGGTCTTCAGGCGTACCTGGATGGCGTAGAACAAACGCTGGGGTCGGACTTCGCTCAAGCTAGCGTCACGCTTAACGCGGCGACTCCGATTGAGGTCGGCGACCCGGCGGGTACGGTGGCGCTGGGAGGCGGCACAGTCGTACTGGTCGCCCCGGTCACGTGCGACTACAACGAGCTGCAATTTGTCAGCGGCGCGATTGTTACCAATCTCACGGATCAACAGATCTTCGATGAGATGGTTGTCAAAGGCGCCCTCGCAGGCGTCACAATTACCGATCAGGCGGGCCTGGATGCGCTCGCAGATTCGGTTCGTCCTGACGAGCCGTTGAACATCCGAGTCGACGTCGCGGGCAGCATCAGTCTGTCGGCGGATAACGTGACTCACAGCCCTTTGGCCACTTGCCACGTCCACTACACCGGTACCGGCACGTTGACGTGGACGAACACCAATGGCTCGAACGCCAGTATCGGTTCGGCGCCCGACGGCAACATCGTCTTCGTTAACCCGGCGACGTTAACTATCGAGGGGCTGATCTCGGGCGCGGAAGTCCGGATCTACGAAGACGACGGGGTCAACAGTCAAGATTTCGGAACCGAGCTTGCCGGTACTGAAACCCTGGCAGGTACCACGTTCAACTATCCGCACTCGGGCGCGGCGAACACAATCGTGGTGCAGATGATCGCTTCTGGCTACGAAGAGTTTCTTCGGCGCGTCGAACTGGGCGCGTCTGACCAGACGCTCACGGTCACCCCCGAACTAGACGAGAATCTCTGATGCCAGTTTCGCGCGTTGGCTTTTCGTCGAACAACACCAACAATGTAAGCAGTATGTCAGTGCCAGTCCCTGCCGGGACTGTAAACGGTCACGTCATGCTGCTTCTCATGCAGTGCGACGGAAACGGCTTTGCGCTTCCTGCGGGCTGGAATGAGATTGGATCAGAGGCGACGCACGGATCAAGTCGGTCTCGTATCGCTTGGCGCGTAGCTAACAACGAGCCTGCCAGCTACACGATAACTACGAACAGCGGTAACGAGCGCGGCATTGCGTTTATCGTTACCTACCGAGACGTAGCCAACGCCGGTCCGATCGACAACTTCTCGATCAACAATCAGGCGTCAAACCAAGCGTCTCCGGCGAATTTTGCTGCGATGACGCCGACGCAAGACGATTGTATGGTCGTCGCGTTTCTTGCCACTGAATCGGGCAACAACGGCAACAGTTTTGTAACAAGCTGGCCGGCGAATTTCATTGAGGCGGCCGATAACACCAACGGGCCGCCCGGAACTGGGTCAGGTTCCGCTGGAGGCGCTTTTGCCGAGTGGAACCAAACGACCGCGGCCCAAGCTAGCGGCAATGCCGCGCACTCAACCGGCAGCACGGCCTACGCGGCCTACTTCATCTCGCTGGTTTTTGAAGTGCCGGTCATCGGCATCGATGACCAGGGAGACGAGCAGCTTGACGCAGGCGATGTCAACGAGCTGATCGACGGCTTTGGGTTCGGAGCAGTTCAAGGCACCGGGAAAGTTGAAATCGGCGACAGCGCCGACTACGGCACCGCGACACTAGTCGAGCAGACGGTAACCGCTTGGGCAGACGATCAGATAACTTACGATCTGGTCTCGACCGGGTTTACCAACGGCGCCAAGTTCGTTTTTGTAACGAACGACAAAGGCGATCGAACTTCCGGCTATCAGGTAAATTTCGGGAGGCTGCCGTATGGCGAAATCCTGCAGGCCCTCGACTTCGACATCATTCATTCGTTCGATGGGAATTTCGACGATACCGGGGCCCGAGCCGGCGGGTACGCGGCAAACGGTCAAGTAGACACAGCGCCGAATAGTTTCAAATCGGAAGCGGGAATCCCAGGCGGCAATACTCAGTGCTGGGGCCCGGATAGCGTCACCGCCAAGATTGAAATGGCGGACACGCCGTGGACCAACGTTACCAACACGCATCAGCGTCGCGAGATCATGGGCTGGATTCAGTTGCCCGCGACGCCGTACAAACGAGCAACAGTTCTTTGGGAAGAAGGCGGTGGCGTAAACAACCACTATTTCGCCTTGGGCCCGGGGAACGCATTGTTTTTCAACGTTGCAGACTCTAACGGGTCTCCAGCGTTTAAGGCTCAAGCGTTTGCGGATTTCCCGCTGACGCCGCTGCGGTGGTACCACATCCACGGCATCATGGAATGCGGTGTCGGGATTCAAGGTGTTCAGTTGAACATCGACGGGTTAGCGGCCCAGGTTACCGCAGGCGATCTTCCGATCACCGATACAACGTTCTCTACGCATTCGGGCGACTACACCTACGGGGGTGGAGACGGATCGCTCGACACGGGCGACGTCGACATAACCTACGCCAGCTCCGACGGAACAAAGTTCGCGTGGTGGGCTACCATGTCGAACAGCGGGGGCGGTGCGCCACTTACTGCCGATGAACGGCGGCAACAGTGTTTCGCGCTGTCATGCCCATTCGAACTCGATCTAGGTTCTGATACCGAAGCTAACATGCAGGTCGCGATTGATGCGGAAGCGCCAGTCGCGTACTCCAACGTGCCCGGCGCCATACGAATCAGCAGACCCGCAGGCGGCGGGGACCTTCGAATCGAGCTGAACGATGTCACGTTCGATAGTGCGGTTTCGCTGCAAGTGTATTGGGACGGGAACGCCGGGGAAACGCTGACGCTCGTTAACAACGGCACCAGTAACGTCGACGCAAACATGTGCATCGCAACTTTCGGCGGCCCCATTGTCGTCGAGAACCCAGCGACCTTAACCGTCGCCGGCCTTATCGCCGGCGCCGAGATCCGAATCTATGACGACGACGTCGGCGGGAGCAACTTGGGCACCGAGCTTGCCGGCATCGAAACGCTGGCGGGCACGACATTCCAATATAGCCATTCGGGAGCGGCCAACACGATCATCGTTCAGATGATCGCTGACGGTTTCGAAGAAGTGCTCGAGACGTTCCAGCTGGCCGCCCAAGATCAGACTTTGACCGTTAACCCAATTGTGGAAACCAACGTATGAATGTTCGACTCGAGCTGGCCTACGCGACGGCTCAATGGGCGCTGGGATCGAATGACGACGATTGGGTTGTAGTAAGCGAAACCGGTGAACATCTTTGGCAGCTGCCCGGCAAGTTAAGCGACCGAGAGATTATGTCCGCCGTTCGCATGGGCCGAGAGTTTGAGCTGAAGGCGTTCAACATCGGCATCGAGTTTGGGAAAAAACAAGAAAAAGAGCTCAGCGAGCGACGTATCGCACATCTGGAGGGCCAGATTCGAACGCTTGAAGCAATGAATAGCGAGCTGAGCGCCCACCTTGAAAGGCATATTGGAGGCGAATAGCAGTGGCAACCCCGCAACTTATTGATCTGAGTAACTACAGCACGCTGCTTGTTCAGTCGACTCAAAGTCGGGCGGGATCTCCCGACGGCAATTTCTTCTTCGACGTGGCCAACGGCCGAGTGGAGATCATCACGGCGGAGGAGTTGGCTCAGGTAGATTTGGGGAGCGGTCTCGAAGCCAACCCGCTAACGCAGGATCTCGGCATTAAGATGGAAGCCTGTTATGCGTTTGAACGGCAGGAGCGGCGAGTCGACGAGGAGCTTCGAAAATACGACCCGTTCTTTGACGGCGTGTTTAAGTTCGGGGGTGCGTATAACGCAATCAACGGTCGCAAGTTTGACGATGCATCTGGCTCCGGCACCTCGCTTACGGGAGACGACCGCGCCAAACTGCGCGGCTCCGGCTGGAGGGAACTCGCCGCTGACGGTTCGATTGACCGAATTTATTACGGTGCGTTTTCCCTGAGCCCGATTTTGGCTCTGTCACAGCCTTACTATCAGCTGTCTAACGGCGGCGCTCCGGTAGATTTCAACAAGGACGGCCCGATCGACGAAGCGATTCAGGTTTTCGGTACCACGGCGAACGGCGACGCGGGAGCGGGGAACTTCGATACTCGGACGTTCTTGTCACTAAAGGTTCGGACCTACGGTCAGAACTACGACGAAAAGCAACTAGCGGACTCTGGTGTAACGGAGATGGGCGGCTACGCGACCGGTTTCGCTATCGGGGAGACGCCCCACCTCACGAGCGGCGCCTTTGCGCTGGCCGATGTCTATGGCGGCGCTCAGATCTCGCCTTGGACTGGCATGACGCTCGAGCAGCTGGCGGCCCCGCAGGTTGAGTCCGGTTTCAACGAAGCGGACGGCAACTTTACCTGGGTTCTGAACAACGACAACAACGGGAGCCTATACGAAGCTGTTGCGTTTCTCGACGCGCTGGCTCAGACAGACGACGATATTGATTCCGGAGCTATCTCAGTTACCAACGGGAAACGAGTCGGAACGTGGTACGCCTACGATGCGCAGGGCCGCATCGTCACCAACTCGCCGTTCTCGAGCCAAGGACTCTTTATCGAGAACGTTCCGACAGCAGACGAACAGCTGGTTGTCTTCACTGATGACGCGGGAGGCACCAAGACTCGACCGTTCCAAGTCTCGATCCAGGTGACTGTCGGCCCCAACGCTGTGGCCGATACAAACGCTTGGTATCACGCCTTCTATCTGGACGGCCCGGGCGGTAGTGATTTCAACACCGTTAACGCATTGACTATCCAAGACTCGACGGCTACCGAGGTCAAAGGGAACGTGGCGACCGATCAGGTATCGAATCGTATTGACTTCGCTTTCGACTACGATGGCGACACGATTGGCGGACCTGCTGGTACGGACAAAGACGGGGTCTTTCAATGTGAAGGAGACGGCGGGGTCACCGCAGCCAAGACTGTCTTCACAATATCGCGTACGACCACGATCGCCGTCTCCTGCGTGCCGGGTGTTGAGACCAATGTCTGATGGCTCAGATTGCCTCCGAGGATTACGTCAACCTGCGGATTTATCTGCACGCTGACACGGTAAGCCAGGGTTTCGACCCCGCTGCAATGCAGCGAGAGCATCGAGCGCTTCGCCGCCTAGACGCGAACGGAGAGCGCGCCTTTGACCCGATGGTGTCGTTCTCCGGCAACGAATCGAAGGGCGGCGGCAACTTCACCGCGGGCTTGACTATTCTGCGCTCGGGCGTTCGGATCGTTCCGTTCGACGCAAACCACTCGCTCGATCTGTTGAATGAGATCGTCAACATCGACGACGCGATCTCTGACCGCGACGTGTTCGATCGATCGTTGATCACGTCGAGCGTTGACATCGACCCGGTCTATTCACCGGTGGAGATCCGCGAGGTCTCATCGGGAAGTGGATTGAGCGTGGATGAACAAGCTCAGCTGCTTTTGGTCAGCCGAATCATTCAGGCCGACATGTATTTCGACAAGACGGCCGGATTGCTGCACTACTACGACCCCGGCACGACTATCGACATCATTCCGCCGAAGCAGGTGTCGGGGGAAGAAGTCGCCGGCACGGTTCAGTTGACGACGTAATGATCCAGGGACTTTTACTTTTCTCGGGCACTGCCGGCAGCGGCGGCTCGCCCGTCGTCGTGTCAGCGCCCCTAATTGCTACGGCAGGCGGCGGCGCCACCGTGGCGCAACTGGATCGCGCCGGTTCGATTGCAACGGCTGCGGACGCAGGCTTGGTTGCGCAGGCTTCTAACGAGTCTCTCCGCGCCGTAATAGGCGGCGGGGCACTGATTGCGGAGGTTCAAAGCTGATGGCCATCGAGCTCCCTTACATTTACAGCGGCTATCAGTTCTCGCGACTCATCACGTTGCAGTCGGTCAACGCCAGCAACCAAGCAATCGCCTACCCGCTGGACCCCGGAACGGACGTCGTGACTGTCGCCGTCGTAAGTGAAGACGGTGATTGCGAGTACACAGACTTTGTCGCTTCGGAGTCGACAGACACCGGCGCGGACTGGCTGAACGGCGTGGTCGCCGTAAACGTCCCGGGATCGGAGACTGCAAAGCTGGCAGACCGTCACGGAGAGCAAGTTCAAGTTTGGATTCGGGTGAGTAAGGACGGCGAGCTTCAGCCGTTTCATATCATCGCGGAGGTTCGCAAAGGACCCGGCGGAGCCAGCGCTACCTAACACGGAAGACTAAATGGACAACTATCTATCGCTAAGGACAGTGATAGAGGATTGCGCCGAGGTATTTAAACCGGTTCGCGATATCTCAATCGCGGACTTCGCCGCTGAAAAGCTGCCGAACTTCAATCCCGAAGTGACGCACTTGATGGCAAAGCCGGCTGAGTGCCTGCGGGACAACATCCACCGCGAAGTGGTCGTTGTCGCACCGGCGCGGACCGGTAAGACCCAGATGTTGATCGACAACTGGATCTTGCACGGAATTCTCAACGATCCGGCAGATATGAAGGTGTTTTGCCCGGACGAGAAGTTCGCCCGCTGGTTCTCGAAGAAGCGGATCGATGTCGAGCTCATGGGTGCGGTCCCCGAGCTTAGAAGCCAGATTCGCCCGGGCGCCCACAACGACAACGTCTACGACAAGATCTTTCGCAATGGCGTGATGCTGTCGATCGGCTGGCCGTCAAAGTCTCAGCTGGCCGGTCGTGACTTAACCCGGGTTGCGTTTACAGACTACGACCGCGGCGTGGAAAGCGTCGGCGGCGAAGGTAGCCAGTTCGAGCTCGGCGCCAAGCGAACGGAGGCGGCCCTTTCCCGAGCCAAGGTGCTCGCGGAGAGCTCGCCCGGTAAAGCAGTCTACGACCCGAAGTGGAAGCCGCGCAGCCTTCACGACGCGCCGCCTACGACCGGCATCCTGGGTCTGTATCGCGATGGCGATCGGCATCGGGTCTACGGCAAGTGCCCGCACTGCAAAGAGTACTTCATGCCGGAAGCCGGGCCCGAAGCGCTCAGCATTCCGGCGGAAGGAACAAACGAAGAGCGCGCACTGGCGGCGTCTCTCGTCTGCACCAATTGCGGCAGCGAAATCGATCAGACGCAAGAACGCGAGTTTCGTCGGTCGGGGGAGTGGGTCGGCGAAGGCCAGACCATCCACTCGGACGGCACGATCGAAGGCGAGGTTCGACAGACCAACCGAGCAAGCTTTTGGATGCCCGGTTGGTTCGCAGGTTTTCAAACCTGGGCCGGCATCGCGCTGCGCTATTTGCGCGGCCTTGAGAGCTATAACGAGACAGGCGACGAAGAGCCCCTTCGCGTCTGCTACAACACCGACATGGGCGCCCCGTACATCGAGATGGGGCGTCGATCGGACGAAGACCATGCGACCGCCATGCAGGACCGAAAGGTCCCGTTGGAACGCTACCAGCTCCCTGAGTGGACGCGGTGCGTATTGGCGTCCGTTGATGTTCAGGGCGGCGCCAAGTCGCGATTCGAAGTTCTGTTCTTGGCAGTCGGTGAGCATCGAAAGCAGGCCGTCATCGATCGGAAAAGCATCCGGCTTTCTGCTCGAAAACTCACAAATGGCGAGTATGACAAGTTGCGTCCGGCCCAGTATGTCGAGGACTGGCGTCTGATCGAGCAGCAGGTGATCAACACCACCTACAAGCTGCCTAATGGTCGTGAGATGCGAGTTCTCCGAGCCGGTGTTGACACGGGCGGCGAGGACGGCGTTACGAACAACGCCTATGCGTGGTACCGCGAGCTCCGTGAGCGGGGGCTGCACCAGCGGGTCGTCCTGGTCAAGGGTATGGGCCCGAACCCGCCGTATCGAACCAAGGTCTCGTACCCAGACGACAAATCGAACGCCAACGGCGAAATCCCGGTACTGCTGTTGAACACCAACGCGCTGAAAGACGCGGTTTGGGGCGACATCACTCGGCACGACCCAGGCCCCGGCTACGTGTACTACCCGCAGTGGTTAAAGGACTGGTTCTTTCAGGAGCTGTGCGCCGAGCAGCGAATGCCGAAGGGCTGGGAGCGAATCGGCGCCAAACCCAACGAATCTTTTGACTTGTTCGTCTACATCCGCGGCATGTGGATCGATATGGGCGGCGACCGGGTGGACTGGAGCAATCCACCGATTTGGCTTCGCAGCTGGGACTTGAATCCGGAGGTTATGGCTCCGCAAGCCCGGCGAGAAATGCAGCGATCCACACAGGCCGCAGTGGCAGCTACGCCCGCGCGCCCTACGCGCTTCAGATACAGGAGTAGGTGATGGCCACTACAGCCGAACAAAAGATCAAGGCCTTGCAGTCCAAGATTGAAGACCTGGAGGACGCGCTGGGCTCTGGAGAGAAAGTTGTGAAGTTCACCGACGGAACTCTCACCGAGTACCGATCGGTAGAGGAGATCAAGGCGGCGGTGCAGTACTTCACCGATCAGATCACCAGGCTGAACGAAGAAGTACCCCATCGAGCGTACACGGTTCGGGTGAACCAAGGCTATGTCTGAACAGAATTGCCGAATCGGCAAGGTTGAGCCGGCATACAAAGCCGCCGGTGTCGGACCGAGAATCGTTAATTGGATTGGGACGAGCCGCGGACCGCAGTCGACGATCCAAGGCAGCCTGACCAACCTCCGGAACCGCAGCCGGCAGGAGCATCGGAACAACCCGTGGGTCCGCAAAGCGCTGACCTCTCTTGTCGCCAACGAAGTTGGAACCGGCGTAAGCCCCGCTTCATTGGCACTAGACGTCGGTCATCGGGAAGCGATCGACGACCTGTGGAAGATTTCTCACGAACAAATCGACGCGGACCACGCCACGAACTTCTATGGCCTGGAGGCCATGATCGTGGGGGCGCGCCGACAGTCCGGAGAGTGCTTTGTTCGGCGTCGACCGCGGCGAGTCGGTACACCGGACCTGGCGGTACCGCTTCAGATTCAGGTTCTCGAAGGGGATTTCTGTCCGCATAGCAAAGACGAAGATCTCTCGAACGGCAACCGAATTCGATCAGGCATCGAGTTCAATCGCCGCGGGCAACGCGTGGCGTACCACATGTACCCGGAGCATCCTGGCGATCGAAGCACCGTTTTCTTGCGGACTGTCGACACGATCCGGATTCCGGCGAGCCAAATCATCCATCACTTTATCCCGAATCGGCCAGGTCAGATCCGCGGTGAGGTTGACTCAGCGACTAGCTTGCTGGCGGCCAAGAATTTTCACGAGTACTCGGATACGGAGCTGGAGAGGAAGAAAGCGCGCGCACCGTTTACCGGCTTCCTGGCGCGCGAGAAGGTAGACGGCTGGGCATACAACCCGATTACGGGTTCGGAGATCAACTCCGAAACGAATCAAGGCAAGAGCGTAGAGCCTCCGCCAGTTGATTTTTACCCCGGCGCGATCCTTACCGGGCTTCCGGGCGAGTCTCTTGATCTCTTCAATGCCGACGACAACGGCAAAGGGTACGCCGACTACATGCGCTGGCAGCTGCTCACTGTGGCTGCGGGCTACGGCCTTCCTTATGAATTGCTTTCTGGCGACTGGAGCAAGGTCAACGACCGCTTGGTCCGCGCGATTCTTAACGAGTTTCACCGGCTGATTGAGATGAACCGGGAGCACTATTTGGTGCACCAGGTTTGTCGCGTTGTCCGTCGTTGGTGGATGGATTGGGCCGTATTCACTGGTGCGCTGACGCTCCCTGGCTATGACCAAAACCGGTCCGATTATCTCGCCACGATCTGGCAGCCGCAGGCCTGGCCGTACGTGAATCCCGAGACCGATATTAAAGCGGCCATTCTTGCGGCGAATCACGACCTGTCCAGCATCCCGGACGAAGCGCAGAAGCGCGGCGGCAACGCCGCGGCAAACGCAGAAAAGAATGCGGAGTACCGAAAAGACCGGGAAGAGTCTTTCGCCGAAGCCGGCGTGCCGGCTCCGCCTTTGGAGCCCCAGCCAGGTGCTGGGGCTTCCCCTTCTAACGAGGACGACGATGTTCCAGAAGATGATGAAAACGATCCGGCGACTGGGTCCGCACAGCAGTCTAGCGGCTGAGGTCCACGCCAATCTCTATGGCCAAGTTCTGGCTATCGAAGAGACCCATCTGAACGCGTACTTGACGCACGTATTCGCCAATCAAGAGATGCTGGCCGCTGGCCCCTCTATGGTCAGTTCATCGCCGATCGTTAGTGAATCGGGCGTTGCCGTGCTGAACATCTCCGGACCACTGCTTGCGCGCGAGGTGGGCTTCTGCAGTCCGCTGTCGTACGACGCGATCCGCGGGTCAATCGAGACCGCGCTGGAAGATCCCCGGGTCAATCAGATTGTGCTGCGGATGGACACTCCAGGCGGCCACGCCAGTGGCGCGTTCGAGTTGGCCGAGTTCATTTTCGAATCGCGGGGCAAGAAGCCCATCGTTGCTGCCGTCGACCCACTAGCAGCTTCTGCCGGCTATCTGATCGCAGCCTCGGCCGATCGAGTTTATCTGGGGCCCACAGGGCAAGTTGGAAGTATCGGAACGGCCTGGATGCATGAGTCCATCGCTGGAATGAACGAACAAATGGGAAGGGAGGTGACCACAGTCTACTTCGGTGCTCACAAGGTCGATGGGAATCGAAATTTTCCCTTGAGTGAGCAAGCTCGGGCTCGCGCACAGTCCGAGGTGGATCAGTTGGGCAATGAGTTCGTAGCGGCCGTGGCTCGCTACCGAGGTCTGACGCCCGACGCCGTGGCGGCTACCGAAGCGCTGGTTTATCGCGGCCAAGAGGCCATCAATCTGGGCTTGGCCGACGAATTGGCCGACTTTGACACCGTATTGGAGAACGCAATGCCGAAAGAACAATCTGTAACCCTGGGCACTGGTGCCCCTTCAGTGTCTGCGGAGGCAGACCCGAATCAGCCGATCGCTGCAACCGAACCGACTACTGAGCCTCAACAGCCAGCCGCTCCGGCAGCGCCCGCGGCAATGGACGCCGGCTCCGTGCTCAATGCGGTTGTGCAAGCCGGCTTCGCAGAGCAGACCGCAGTCCAACTGGTAACCCAGGAATGGCAGCTGGAATCGCTCACTGCAAAGCTCGCTGAGCTGACCGAACTCCGAGAACACTTTGGAAGCCTTGGTCTTGATGCAGACAGCGTCGTCGCTGCGTATCTGCGAAGCCCGGTCGAAGGCTTCCGAATGGCTATGTCGTCTCGAGAAGAAGACCTCGATCCGGACATTTCTAACACCCCGCCCGCTCCGCGTACCGAGGAAGAAATCGCCGAGGAACGGTCGACCGCTATGTGGGACAAGGCGCAAACCGCCGAATCCTCCGACTCCAAGATCTGGGGCTAACGCCGGCTGACTTGGTTAAACCCTAACGGCAACAACAAGAGGTAACAACAATGCCGAGCATTACTGAAACGCGACACGCTGGCGAGTTTCTCCTGGGCGAGTGGGATGCCATCTATTCCCAGGATGCCGCCATTCTTTTTAACGGCGAAGGCGCGCTGCTTCCCGGCGCAGTCTTGGGTAAGCGAACTGCCGACGGCAAGTACGTGGCTCTGAACCCGGGCGGTTCGGGCGGCGCCGAAGTTGCCGCAGGAATTTTGTTCGAGGCCGCCGACTCCTCAACCGGGGATGCAGTCTGCGTCGTCGTGGCACGTGACGCCATGGTGAACGGAAAGCTGCTGGATTGGGGCGCCGCATCCGCACCGCAGATCGTAACCGCTACCGCTGAGCTTCTGGCGGCTGGCATCAAAGTCATTTAATCGGAGGTAGCTCATGAGTTTGCTTGATATTTTCGCTGCGGATGGGTTCACCACCGCGAGCATGATTACGCCCATCGATCGAGTCCAAACGGTACCCGGTCAAATTGGGAGTCTGGGGATCTTCGTTTCCACCCCGGTGCGAGACATCACGGTTCACATTGAAGAGCGCGCTGGAGAGATTCAGCTGATCCCAACGTCTCAGCGTGGCGCCGAGCCGACCACGAAAGACAAAGAGAAGCGCACCGTTCGCTCCCTCGAGATCCCTCGCATCGCAGTGATGGATCGGATTAACGCGTCTGAGCTGCAGTTCTTGCGCGCCTTCGGCGAAGAGCAACAGCAGGTTGAGGCTGCGGCCGAAATCAATAAGCGGTGGTCCGGTCCGAACGGTCTGATGTCCGACATTGAGATGACTTGGGAGCACATGCGCCTCGGCGCCCTGCGCACTCAGCTTCTGGATGCCGACGGCAGTACCGTGCTGTATGACTACGCCACCGAGTTCGGTGTGGCCTCACCGACCTTTAACCCCAACTCGGCGCTTACCGGCGGCCAGTTCCGGTCCAGTATCGAGAACAACGTTACTCGCTACATGCGGCGAACGGCCAAAGGCGCCAACATCTCCGCTGGTGTGGTTGCGCTTTGTGCTGAGGGTGCTTGGGATAAGCTGATGCAGAACGCCGAGATTCGGGAGACCTTCCTGAATTATGAGGCGGCGGCTCAGCTTCGCGAGAACACGGTTGGCAGCTCGTTCAACTTCGCGGGCGTTCAGTTCCAGGAGTACTTTGGTACTGATGACAACAATACTGTGGCTCTCACTGGCGATGACATCGTGTTCTTCCCGGCGGGCCAGTCTGGTGCCTTCGAGGTTTGCTGGGCGCCAGGTGAGGGATTCGATGATGTCGGCTCTCTCGGTCGTCCCACTTATCCGTTCCTGACTCGTGACGAGAAACGAAACCGGTACGTGGATGTTGAGATCTACAGCTACCCTCTGTACATCTGCCGACGCCCGGATCTGGTGATCCGCGGGACCATGTCCTAAGGCGGCAAACGGGCCCCCTTTTTTAGGGGGCCCAAGTCCTATATGGCTCAGGCAAAACACATTCGACTGTTTCGGGCGACGTTCCGTCACCACGGCGAGGACTACCCGTACCGTTTCCAAAACGGGCAGGAAAGAACCGTCCGGGCGGTCGTTCGATTTGGTCACCAAGTTATCGACTCCGACAACAACGTCGTCGCGGATTCTGCAGACGTGGTTTACCTCCAAAAATCGGAGGTGCCCAAACCTAGTCAGGGCGACCGAATCATTATCGACGGGGATGGGTACGTCCTGGGTCAGCGCCTAGACCAAACCGGCTTTTACGGCGCGTATCTGATTCAAAATGACTAGCATCGCGCTCACTCTGACCGGGCAGCAGGCGCTGATAAACGGCACGGACCCTCGAGTCCTTCGGCGAGCGATGAACCGTGCTCAGCGACGAACAGAGGCGCGGGTGAAGACGGTCGTTCGGCGTGCCGTATCTCGGCGATACACGGTCACTCAGAATCGCGTCTCGAAGGCCTTCCGAGTAGGTCAGCGGCGCTCTAACAACTTCGTCGTATCCGCGCTTCTGCTCTATCAAGGGCGCCGGCTGAATCTCAAAGCCTTTTCTACCGGGCGGCGCACAGTCCGAACGCGTCGAGGCAAGCGGGTCCAGGCGACCGTGAAGGTGCTCCGAAGCGGACGGAAGTCCCCGGTAGACGGCACATACGGCGGCTTTCATGCCACCGGGCGAAACAACAACGAGCTCATCTTAGAGCGGACCGGTGTTGTGCGTAGCGCACCACGCTACGCCGGCGACGAGAAGCTTCGCTCACTCACAGGTCCGGCGATCGCTCAAATGGTTCGATCCGCGCAAGTGCTGGATCAAGTGAACCAACTCATGGAAGAGGTCTACCCAACCGAGTTCTTTCGTCAGCTCAGGCTGGGTCAGCGTCAAAGCGGAAGGAGATAAGCAATGTCGGACCCAGTCGGTGCACTAGATGTTATTCCGCTCGTGGCTCACGTCGACCAAAACAAAACGGATCTGATCAAACGGGTATTGCTGGCTAATACAGCCGATGCGCTTTCTGACTACGAAGCGGATGCGCCCACGGTTCAGATCTACGCCAGCATGTTTGACGCAAACGATCAGCCTGAAGGCGAGATGCGTTGCCACCAAGGTTTCTACTCACTGTTCCACGTTGACTACGTCTGCGACGTCGCGGACCTCAACGCGGTAACGGCCGAAGTTCGAAAAATCGTATTCCCCTATTCGTTTGGAGAAATGTTCGGCGATATCGCCTTTGCCTTTCCGCCGCGCGCCGGCGGAGTTAGCGGCGGCGTTCTCGACATGAAAGGCAAATACGTTCACTGGCAGGACCGCTTCCAGGTCCTGCATCACACCCCTTAGCAGGAGACCCTCATGGTTCGATCCGGCGGGCGGTACGAAGTCCGGGACGGCGAGCGCGTGCTCGTCGATTGGGGCGGCGTACCCGTAGAAGAAAAACAAGAAACCCAACCTGAAACCGCCCCGGCGGACGATGACTACGTGGAGGTAGAAGACGATGCTGTTCTTTCGAAGTAAGACCCTTTTTGCCAAGCTTCAGCCGACGGCGCTGACCGACTCTGTACCGATCGCGACCGACGCCGTTCAGGTGTTTGATCTGGAGATCGACCCGTACGAAGGTGACACCGTCGAAGAGACGGTCGAGCGGGAGCAGTTCGGCAACTACCTGCAGTTCAACACCTCCCCGACAACCACGATGCGCTTTAAGGTTTACTTGAAGGGTACGGGTTCCGCCGGTGACGCTGCTTTCTTCGGTCCGCTTCTGCGCGGTTGCGGTTTCGCCGAGACGCTGAACGCCAGCACCGATGCGACCTACGATCTCGTTTCGACGGGTCAAGAGATGCTGACCCTCAAATACGTGCTGAGCGGCAACCAGGTGCACGCGGCACTCGATTGTCGCGGAACGGTTCGGCTCGAGTTCACTCGCGGCGGCCTGCCCTACCTGCAGTTCGAGTTCACCGGCGCCTACGTGGAGCCTGTTACGTCTGCACTGGCCGCCGACATCTCTGCCTGGGAAGCCATTACCACGCTGCCGGTCAACCGGGCCAACACGGTGTTCACGCTGGACAGCACGACCCCGTGCCTTGAGCAGCTCGTCGCTGACGTTGCTAACGAAGTGGTCTCTCGCGACCTCCCGAACTGCTATAGCACGAGCATCGTCGACCGCTCGCCGAACGGCAACTGCAACTTCGAGGCGCCAACGCTGGCGACGAAGGATTGGTTCGATGTTCTGGAGTCGCACAACGGCGTAACGACTGTTGCAGGCAGCATCGTTCACGGCTCGACGGCCGGGAACATCATTGAGGTACAGATGCCCCGGGTTCAACTGGCCGGCATCAGCTTCGAAAACAGCGACGGCATTCTGGTCTACAACACCAACGCCCGGTTCATCCCGGTAGCGGGTAACGACGAGATCCAGATTATCGTGCGCTAACTGAGTCCCAAAGGACTCTTAAAGGTTGCAACCGCTGTCCCGGGGTTGGGTCGTTCCCCCGGGGCAGCACCTTTTTCTGACGACCCGAAAACGACTGAGGTTAATGGATATGACCGCATTTAAAGGCGCTAAGAATCAGTACACCGAAGAGTGTCTGGCGAAGTTTCAAGACGGCACTGTGGTGCCGTTCAAGGCCACTTTCAAAAAGCTCAAGCGCAGCGAATCCAAAGCGCTGCTGAAGCACCAAGGTGTTTCGATGGGTCGCGCTACCGCGATCAGTAAAGGCGACGCCAACGAAGAAAGTCTCAAGTTCTTCGAAGACGACTATATGGTCGAGCAGACGCTGAAAAATCTCGTGGGTTGGGAGATGCCGTCGCCGGAAGAAGGCGTTGAATGGATTCCGTTTACGCCCGAGAACGTCGCCGAGTGCGTCGAGATTAACGAGTACGCGAACGCCCTAACCGCCGGCTTCATGAAAGTGCAAACGGGATCTGTTGAGGCCGACGTAAAAAACTCCTAGCGGCTGGGCGCTATTGGGCGAGTCGGTCTGACCCTGGAACTACCCAGGAACCGGGCCTCGAAGATTACGACGAGACCGACTTGGCCATGATGAACGAGGCGTCCCGGGCGGCAATCGCTGCCCGGAGCGCTCAGGCATCAGCGAGCTCTCAGCCCGACTTCGAAATCTTCTACAACAACTGGCTGGCGTGGGGTGTCTTTCAGGCTTGTACGACTCAATGGCGCATCGCGCCGATGGGCGGGTACACCGGCTTGGACTACACCGCCGTGCATTCCGTGATGACCACCCTGGGCATTGCGAAGAAGAAACGCTCTTCACATTTCAACCGCCTTCGCTACATCGAGGCCGGCGCAATGGCCGAGATGGCCGAGCAGCGCAAACGGGCTGAGAAGAAGCGCGAGCGCGAGCAGCAGACCCGCCGGAGACGTCGTTGACTACCAAGTTCTTTCAAACAGGCATCGTCGTCACCGGCGACGCCCGCGGCGGCGTGCGCGCGCTTGGTCTCACTCAGGATCAAGTTCGCAAGCTCAACGCAACGATGGCGGCCGGCACCGCTACGGCGCAGGGCTACAGCGCCTCACTGCGCGCGTCTGCGGGATCGTCCCTCATCGCCCGGCAAGCGGCGTTTGCACTGACCAACCAGATGCGCAACTTGAGCGCCGCGTTCGGTGTCTTCGAGTCCATCCGTCTGGCTGATCAGTACGATGATCTGCAGGCTCGCCTCAGCATCGTCACGGAGACGCAGCAGGAGTTCCTGCTAGCTCAACAAGAGACGTTCCGGATCGCTCAGGATACGTCGCAGGGGCTGCGCAATACGATTGACCTGTACGGCCGCCTGGAGATCTCTCTGGACGACCTCGGCACCAGTCAGACCCGCATCCTGCGTCTGACCGAAACGATCAACCAAGCGTTCGCCGTGTCCGGCGCCTCCGCCCAGGAGACGAGCGCCGCGATCATTCAGCTGGCGCAGGGCTTGGCCGCCGGCGCCCTCCGCGGCGACGAATTTCGATCTGTGTCTGAGCAAGGCACCCGAGTCTTGAAAGCATTGCGCGACGGCCTGGGCGTGACTCAAGGCGAGTTGCGCGAGATGGCGAACGCTGGCGAGCTCACTGCCGAGGTCGTGCTGGGCGCTCTCGAGAGCCAAGCCGTCGCCATCGAACGAGAATTCCAAAACCTCCCTCTCACCGCGCGCCGTGCGTTTACGCAGCTGCGCAACTCATTCACTCAGCTGATCGGCGAAGGCAACCAAGTTATCCCGGTTGTCCGTTTCCTCGCTGAGTCTCTTCAGTTCGTTGCCCTCAACCTCGACACGCTCGCTACCGGCATTCTCCTTTTTGCCGGCGTCCGCGCGCTCGCCCCTCTTGTTGCCGGCTTGATCGCCGCGGTTCAAACCGTCCGCAATTTCGGTCTCGCCATGTTGGGCATCGAAGCCGCTATCGCTGCGACGACCGTCAAGACGGCAGTGCTGAGCAAAGCCTTTTTGCTGTTGGGCGGCCCGGTCGGACTGGGCGTCGCCGCAACCCTGGGCGTCATCGCTGCGGGCTGGGCGTTCTTCAACCGAGAAGCGGCCGTCTCCGTTGAGAAGACCGATGAGGTGCTCGAGCGCCTGCGCCTGCTAGAAGGCTCCGAGATCGACCTGACCGTTCGGACTGATGCGATTGACGACGCGTTGGATCGTCTCGATGAGCTGTCTCGCGCTATCGAAGGGTTCCAAGCAGAGCAAGCCCGCGCAATCGGCCGGACCGACCTGGGCGGCATTGGCGCCGAACAACAGCGCGGCATTGCCGGCGAGAACATCGACCGAGCCCAGGTTGAGATTGATCGCGTACTCGACGGTCTGCAGCAGCTGGGCGTGTCGGCCGACGACCTGGGCGATCTTTACGTCCGCCGCTTCGGTGAGATGGCCGACGCAACTTCGATTCTCCGCCGCACGGTCGGTGAAACTCAGCGCGATATGTCGCCACTGGCCGGCACCGTGGGCGAGTTCGCGGTTCAGACCGTGGCAAGCGTGCTCGGTGTCAACAACCTTGCACAATCGATTCGCGGACTGGCCGGCGCAGCGCAGGACGCTGACACCAACGTCGAGCAGATGGATCTTGGCACCTTCGCCGATGAGATCGCCGCGCTGACGGGGCAACTCGATCCGGCAGCCGGCGCGGTGCTCAAGTACAACCAGCGCGTCGCCAAGCTGAACGAAGAGTTCGAGAAAGGCGGCAGCAAAGACGTTGTAGGTTTCTCCAAAGTCATCGAGCTCTCGTCTCGCGTGCTCAACAAGCAGCTGGCGGACCTCAATGACAACACGGCAGCGCTGGAAGCGCAGAAGCGAGCTCAAGAGGAACTGAACCGAGCGCAGCTCGAGTACTTCGAGTTGACGAACCAGATTTCTTCCGGCGGTAACCCGCAAGAAGCTCTACTGCAGCAGCTGGCGACGGACGTGAAAGAGCTCACCGCCGCGTGGGTCGCTGCAGGCGCCGTTGCGGACGGAAGCTTCGGCAAGGCTCTTCAGCAGCTGACCGACGACTACAAAGCCAGTATGGAAGAGCTCGAGTCGTACAACGTTGTGCTCAAAGAGTTCCGGAACGTGATGGTCGACCTCGAAGCCGAAGAGCTGCTTCGGGTGCAGATCGCTATCGAAGAAGCGACCGAGAAGTTCGGCGAGCAGAGCACCGTCGTTCAGACACTGATCGAGCTCTACCGCCGCCTGCAGCTGGCGCAGAATCCTGACGTGTTCGCCGTTCCCGGGCTCTTCGGTCTCACCGGGGACGGCCGGGCGATCGAGAACTTTCAAGAGCTGCTGTCGAACGCTTTCGACGAAGCACGTAGTGCGGGCTCGTTCCGTCAGTTCTTCGATGCGATCGTCGACGGCTTCCGGGAGGCATCGCGGCAAGGCGGCGAGGCGCTTGCGGCGGCCGTTAACAGCGCTGCTCAGTTCGGCGCGTTCGCGGTCAACTCTTTCCGAAACAATCCAGACTCGCCCCTGCGCGCGCTGACCGAAGTCGCGTCGCAGATCCCCGGTATCGTCGGGCAAGTGGCGCAAACCGTCGCCGCGGTCGATTCGATCTTTGGCGGCCGCCTGCTGGGCACGAACTTCGAAACGGATGGGAGCGGCCGGAACTTCTCATTCGGCGCCGGCGGCTTCTCGGGCGGCACCTTCGAAAATCAGTCACGGCAGCGGTCGTTCTTCCGCGGTACCGCCCGGCGAACGATCGAGCGCGATCTGGACCCGGCGGCGCAGAGGCAGCTCGATCTCTTCTTCGACGAAGTCTCCGACGCCATCTCAGACTCCGCTCGCCGCCTTGGCGTGGCCATCCCGCAGCTGATCGCTGGCAACTTTGAAGAAGAGTTCGACGCTGACGGCAATCTCGTGCGCTCAGTCTCGAGCGTGCTGGGTCGGACGTTCGAGGAAAGCTTCGAAGAGTTCACGACGCGCGTACTCGCAGAAAACCTGCTGGGCACGCTGGCCGGCGCGGTCGGCGACCGGGAGGTCACCCGCCAGCTGACCGTGGGCGATTTGGTAGGCCGCGAGTTCTTGGGCGATCTGGGCAGCTTCGGCGGCGTCGATCTCGGCCGAGTGATCGGAGAGACCGTCGAGTCGGTCAACGAAGTGCAGTTCATCGCTGAGCGCTGGCGCGACAACGCGGAGCTCCTACTGGAAGGTGCCCAGTTCCTGCTAGTCGCTCAAGACGACATTCAGCGCGGCGTAGCGCTTCTGCGAGGCGAAGGCGGCCTGCTGGAGCTCACCGATCTGACCGAGTCGCTGGCGTTCGGCAGCGAGACACTGACTGAGACCTATCTGCGGCTCGTCGACTCAACAGCGTTGGCCGAAGACGTCTTCCGGGCGTTCAACGGCACCTTCGAAGGCACCCGCGAGGGCTTCGTCCGCTTCAGCTCGGAGCTCGTCGATTTGCTGGGCGGCCTAGACGCTGCGGGGCAGGCGTTCACGAACATCGTCGAACAGTTCTTCTCGCCCGAAGAAGCCTTGCAGCTGCAGCTCGATCAGGCGGCGACGATCCGTAACCAGCTGCTTTCGGAAGCCAACCTGTCGGCCGGCATCACCGGCGCACAGTTCCGCGACATCCTGACCGAAGCGATCGACGGCGGCGCAACGCCGGAGCGGCTGGCAACGCTGATTCAGCTCGGCGACGTGCTGGCGACGATCTCCGGCCTCGAGCGCGAGCTGGCTGACGTTCGATCCGAAGCCGCGGAGCTCGAGCAAGAGCGGGTCAACAGCCTTCGCGAGCTCCTGCAGGGTCTCGACGAGACGGTCCGGTCATCCGGCCAGACGGAGTTCCAGCAGCAGCTGACGGCACTGGCGCAGTCTTTCCGGGAGGCGATGACCGAAGCCCGGGCGCTCGGCGCTGACACCGACCAGCTGGCTCAAGTTCAAGCGCGCTTTGCGTTCCAGCAGCAACAGCTGATCGATCAGCTGCGACTGAGCACGCTCGACCTCGGCGCCCAGCTGTTTGGGACGCCCCTGACTGAGATTGAGGCGCGCATCGCTGAGCTCCAGGCGCAAACAAGCGGCGGCTTTGAGTCAGCGGCCGACGGTGCGCAGCGACTGTTCGAGCAGATCGCACGCGGTCTACAGCGGATCACCGAGTTCGTTAATGATCTTCTGCTCGACGAGAGCCTGACGACCCTGACACCGCGTCAGCGGGTCAACGAAGCGGAGCGTCAGTTCCTCGATACGCTGACCGCGGCGCAGGGTGGCGACGTCGATGCGCTGAACAACTTGCCGGATATTGCCCGCGAGTTCCTGACAGAAGCCCGCGATTTCTTTGCAAGTTCCGACGCGTTCACCGATATCTTCAACTTCGTGACCAACGCCTTAAACGGGCTGAACGTGACGGCACCCACCGGCGATGGGGGTGGCGGGGGCGGCACCAGTCCGCTCAATGCTGAGCTCCAGTCGCTGCTCGCGGAGCGAGATCGACTGCTGGCGCAGCAGGAAGAAGACCGCCGGCGCGCGCTGGCTGAGCAGTTGGCCCAGAACGTCGCGGATCTGAGCGCGGCCACTGGCGCCACGCTCGAGGCGACCTTGGAGGAGCTCGGTATTGATCTTGCCGATCTAGTGTCCGCGCTGGGTATTGATATCGCGAACCTGAGCCAGGACGCGGCCGACGAGCTGCTGAACCTTGCGCGCACGCTCAACGTCGAGCTGAGCGACCTGTCGACCAACCTAGGACTCGACCTAGGCTCGCTGGGAAGCAACGACAGCTTCTTGAACACGCTGCTCGTCGACGCCGTCAACGGTCTGCCTCCGGAGCTCAGCAATCAGCTGCAGCCGCTCCTACAGGCGATCCAAGACGCCGATACCGACTCGACGTTCGCTACGGCCGTCGATGCCTTCAGTGCGGCCGTGCTGGACCTGCCGCTAACCATTCAGCAGATCTTCGCACCGCTCTTCGACGACGTCGACATTGACCCGGCGGATCTGCTGGGCGGCGAGGTGACGCTGGCCGACACGAACTCGATCTTGGACGTTCAGACCAGCCTGCTGCGAGAGATCGCCAGCGGTCGGCCGATCACGGAGCCGAAAGACGAGACGACGCCGGACGGTCGTAAGAACGATCTCACGCTGCTCGAAGAGCCGCTGGTTGAGATCGCCGATGGAATCGACGACCTGCCGGGCAACTTCCGTAACGCGGTTCAACCGCTCGTGGATGAGATCCGCGATCTTGGCAACAGGGAGAGACAGAAATGACGACAAGGATTGTCGCCGAGTTCCTCGACACCGTGAACGGCGTGAGCGCGCCTCAATACGTGGCGGACATCGGCTATACGACGTCGAACGCCGGCAGCCCCGCGAATACGTTGATCGAAGGGCGGCTAGCGCGCGAGATCAATATCAACTGGCGGATCGGCTGCATTATCTGGGACGGCACCGAGAGTTCGCGGAGCACCAGCAGTATTCGTATAGCGAATTCAGATGGCAGGTACGACTACCTTCTCACGCGGGATTTGCGCGACCAAGCAGTAGTTGTTCATGAAATTTCTTCCGATACAATTAGTAGTGCGACCCGCATCTCGGTCGCCCTAATTGACCGGGTGGATATTCGTGATCGCGGCGAATTAGAGCTAGTGACCTTCGAAAAGATGGTCAAGCTCGAGGTGCCGTTGCTGAGCGAGACCTACGACGGGTCTCAGGCAAACCCTCTTCTGACGGGTTTATCTCGCCCTTTGGCGATCGGCAACTGCGAGAACGTGCGCCCAGTGATCATTGACGCCCCAAATCTTGTCTACGAGACCAACCCCACCGAGCTTACGCAGATCGTCAACGTTCGCGACCGCGGTGCTGTGTTGGCGCCCCCCAACGCCGACAACCCCGGATATACCACGGTATTCGATCAGTTCACCCTGACGAATAATCCGGACGGTCAAATAACGGCCTCAATATTTACGGCGTCGACAGCCGCTTTCAGCGTTGTAGGTACCGACGAGCTAAACGGTGTCGGGGATTTCGAAAATTGGACCGGCGGAGTCCCTGACGGCTGGACCTATACCGCGGGGTTTATCGGAAACCCCGGAACGCTGGCCGAATCCGGCGCGGGCGGACAGGTGGAATTCACGGCGTCCCTGATCACAAACCCGAGTCAAAACACAGACCAACTCGCGACATCGCTGAATATCGATTTGATTCCCGGTGAAGAGTACCAGTACACCATTACCGTCGTTTCCGAATCCAACAACGTCAATCCAACAGAAGGTATTCAGTCGGTCCGGTTGACGGTCAACTCTTTCCAGCTGCCGGGCCAAAACCTATTGGGTGCCGGCGCCGTGCACCCGTTGGCTGCGGGAACCTACAGCGGTGTTTTCGTCGCGCCCGCTCGAGCGCCGGGGCCAATCGAGATCCAAGTATTGTCGTTCGGTGATCCGACGAACCCGGGTCAGATTGTCTTGGACAACTTGACTATCGAGCGCGTCCAGCCGGACACGTCAGATGACGTTCCCGATGTCGTTCGAGATTTGATCTTTCGCGCGGGCTTCGAGGCCGATGACTTTGACGATACGGAAGCGGTCAGCTTGCAAAGCGAGATCGAGTACGCCCTGAATCTCTACGTTCATCCCGACGATCCGATCACCGTTCGCCAGGCTTTGGAGCAGGTGACGAACAGCTTTGCGGGCTTCTCGTACGTCGACAACGAGGGAAAGTTTCACGTCGACAAGCTTCGCCCCGCCCTGCCAGCCGCAACGCCGACAGTTGTGGATCTTCGCGAGATCAATGGCGACCTGAAAATCCTCCAAGATCGAGCCCCGGGGCTTAGCGCCCGACTAGGAGTCGATCGTAACTGGCACCCGCTGCGGGACGGTGACGTTGCCGGCGTGGTGCTCGAAGACGAGAACCAGCGGCTCACTCAGGACTACCTCAAGATCGTCGAGGCTTCGGACGTTGAGGTGTTGGCGCCGGGCTACAGCTTCGCCAAGACAGCTGCCCCGCGCGGCACGTTGCTGCGCGATTATGATGGCTCCCCGCAGCTGCAGATCGATCACGAAGTCGGGCTTTACGGTCAGCTGCGCTACTTCTACGAGATCACCGGCGCGCTCGACCCGAGCCTTGCCAAGTTACAGCCCGGCCAGACCGTCCGCCTCTTGGGGGACCGCTACGGCCTGGACTCCGGGACGGACCTGCTCGTTGTTGGCGTCGACGCGAACTATCAGACCGGCGTGACCAAGCTGACGCTATGGGGAACGGCACCTCGGTATCGGACCGAAGCGACGGCATACACCGGGAGCCAGTCCACGCGAATTTTCGGGCTTACGATGCCTGATTCTAATCAGATCACCGTGTGTTTCTGCATGCAGGCGGATGACTACGCAACCGGTTCCGAACAAATGATTTTCCGCTGCATCGAGAACGGCGGGGCAGGTGATTTTTACGCGCGGGTTCGGTTCAACGGGGACCTGCAAATTGTAGGCGAGAACGATGCCGGGACCACAAGGCTGAACGTCGCGGTTCAAGCCCCGGGCTTTGTCAACGGTGCGAAGTATTCGGTATTGCTGGCGATCGATATGCTCGATCAAGTCCTGGTGTGGATAAACGGCCGGGCATACCCCACGACCGTCACGACGTTTACGTCCGACTCGATCGACCCCGGTACGATCGCGCACATCGCAAACCTAAGCGGGCTCGGGACCACGCAAACTTTCGGGGGCAGCATCAGCCACGTTGGAATTTGGTTCGATCGTGCTGTTGATCTGCTGGATCCAGCAGTTCCGCTGCAGTACTTCGACCGCTACTACCGCCCGCTTGACGGCGGCGACGATGGGTCTTTGCTCAATGGCACAGCGCCAACCTTGTGGTTTCCGGACGGCCGAGCGCCTAATCGCGGGACAGGCGGCGCAGGAACGGTGGAGCAGGACGCTGGCACGATATCCAACTCCAGCCCGACCGATGACAGCGCCCTACCGGGCTTCAAGCGTTACCAGACCACCGCCCGATCTTTCAGCAACAGCTCCGGAGATCTAGGTTACTACCGACACGGAGGCGGAACCGTCGACAACGCGCTGGTCAGCGGCTGCATTGCCTTTCAGCTGCCGGCGTCGCTGTCATCAGGTCAGGAGTATTTGTTCGACTGGGGGAGCCGCGGCGTTCAGGTTCTTTACGACGGCGTTAGTGAGCGCATATGGGTCGCCGGTGAAAACAGCTCCGGAGCCAGTATCGCCGGATTGCGTTCGCTGTCGTCCGGCCTGGTCGGCGGCGCTTGGTACGCCTTGCTCTTTGCGATTGACACGCAAAACGGCGAGCGACATTTCTATCTCAACGAGTCACCAGACCTGTCCATCGATACTGTCTCTACCGGAGAAAGCCTCGACTTTAGCGCTGGGGAACAGACCATCGGTGTGGCGGGGATCGAGACCAACGTCAACGCTTTTGACGGCGCCATTTGCCATCTCGGAATTTGCACCGGCCTTTTTCTCGACTTCAGCAAGCCCGCCGTGCGGCGCCGGTTCTTCGACAAGTACAACCGGCCAGTCTACGGCGGCGACGATGGCAGCTTGGCGTTTGGCCAACAGCCGGAGATCTGGTGCCCCGACGGTGACGGAACCCGCAACGCCGGCAGCTTTGGCGCTTTCGTCTTAATCACGACTGGGGCCGGCTCGGTCTCGCTCGCCGACACCTACCCCACGGACGCGTAATGTTTATCGCTTGGGACAACGTGCTCGATCTACTGAGCGCGGACGACCTCGATGTGTCTGGCGGTACGCCGACGCTGCCTGCAGCGAACCTGCTAGACCCGCGCCTCGAGTCAGTCTTTCGCGTGCCCTTTGCGGCTGCCGGCGTTGAGTGCGAATTCGACGTGGTGAACGCTGGACTCTTCTTGCCGCCCAACTTCCAGATCCAGGCAATCCTCGGTAGCGACGTTGCGGGCCCGTCGGGCAGTGTGAGCAACGACACCGAGCTAGCCTCAATCTGGGTGTCCGACTTCATCAACATCGGCACGATCGTCGATGAGACCGGACTGATCCAGCCGAACTATGTTCAAGTGCACGCCTCGTCCTTTACCGCGCGCAATACTGACCTGCGGGTCTACGCGGCGTCCGGTGAGTTCCAGCAGGTCGCCCGGGTCTGGTCCGGCCCCGTATGGGACCTGCCGGGCACGGCCCAGGCATCGTGGTCAGACACCGGCCGCATGAACCGTTCCGATCTCGGCTACGGCTTCAAGCGCGAAGGCGTGCGTTACCGCAAGTGGACAGTGCGGGTGCCGCTTGTCACGACCGACGAAGCATGGAACGACACCGCCAATAACTTCTTCGAAGCCGTGCGCGAGCTCGCAGTCGGGCAAGAGATGCTGTTTGTTCCATTCGTCGACGATCCGAATGACAGCGCGCACGACGGGTACCTCACACAGAAGGGATTCACCTACGGCCGACTGGCCGCCCAAGCTGAATTGAAAACGCAGGGCGGCGATTACTGGGGCGTGCAGATGACCATCGAGGAAACCAAATGAGTACGGTGATCAGCTATTTGAACCTGATCGATACGGCGACGGTCAACGTCTTCGACAACGGCGACAACGTTCCGGGCGTGCCGGGGTCCGGAGCCAACCTTCAAAACCCAAATCGAAACTCAAAGTGGGTCGGCCCCGTCGTCCCGGTGTCGGGTGGCGCCAACGGCATCGCCTATGAGTGGGACGATTCCGTCGATCTCAGCGTGGTTGCCCTGCTTGACCACGATGCAGTTCTAACTAATCCGGCGGATTTCGTCCTACAGAACCGAAATGCGGCGCTCTCTTGGTCCAATCTTGCTGACTCTCTTGGCGTTGTTTGGGAAGACGACGAAGCCGCTCGCCACGGGGTCTGGTATTTGCCGACCCCGCTTGAGTCCACGGGGATTCGAATGTTGTGGAATACCAACGCTAGCACCGGAGAGACGATCTCGGCCTCGCGGCTTTGGGCGGGTCCGGCGATCGACCTTAGCGGCTCGGTGACAACTCACACGGAAAATACCGAGCTGATCGACCCGTCGACACAGTCCTACGGCCGGCAGCTGACCCGAGACGGCCGCACGCGACAGCTGAAGCGCACCGTAACGGAGCTGGGCGATATCCCAACCGCAACGGCCTGGGGCGACGAAACGGACTCTGTGAACTGTTTGGATAGCATGGGGGCCGCTGTAGGCCGCTCAGGAGACGTTCTGCTCATCCCAGACACGACGACTGCGGCAAACCGGCGCCGTGGCTTTGTGTACGGGACACTCACTCAGGATTTGAAATTGCAAGGTCTCAGACCTCGGCGAGCGACGATCGCTATTCGCGAACTGTGAATACTCGATTTGGTACAAAACCTCAGCACTTCTGAAAAAGTGTCCGAGGTTTTATCCCACGTCAACCCATCCAAGGCATCCAACGCCGGCACTCCGCCGCGCGCTGATCTTCTTGTTGGATCGACTTCCCAATCTCTTCTACGCGATACAGCGCATCCATCACAGCCTCTTCGCGCCGTTCGGTTCCTCTCGCGCTTTGACGAAGCTCTCGAATTACTTGATCGGTCTTTGCGCTTTCAGCCACGGCATCATATTCGGGAATTGGGCACTGACTCATCAGGCCCAAAGCTGTTGCGCCGCTCACTAAAACCAGGCTGGAGCCTGTAATCAGGAACTTGGTCATCCTCTTCATTCCTTCAGTATATCAGCCGTTCTAAACAGGCTCTTTAGCCCTATAAGACTCGAAAAGCACACCCCTCCCGTTTGTTTCGCGGTCGATTCACGGTCGATTGTGGAGGGTACTGGAGAGTCCTATAGGGCTCGTAGAATCGCTAAGTTATTGAAAAATCAATGCCTATTCAACACCTTTTAGCCCCCGTATCTAGGGTTCGAATCCCTCTCTCTCCGCCACTCTATCCCCTGCTATCCTGCACCTGCTTTCTGTTACAGCAGGTAACGCCCGTGAAAATTGCCCGGCTAGCTTTCTTCTTTCTCCTCAGCCCCCTAGCCCAGGCCGAATGGACCCATCTCACGGTCAAAGGCGCCGGCGAGGTCCCGCTCAACGTGGTCACCGCGGGCAACCCGGAATCTCCGCCCATTCTGTTTATTCACGGAATCGGCCAAAGCCACTACAGCTTTGTCCACCAGCTGAACTCCGACCTGGCCAACGATTACTTCCTGGTCACCTTTGACTTGCGTGGCCACGGCGCCTCCGGCAAACCCTGGGCGCCGGAGGCCTATCAGCTCCGGAGCGTTTGGGCGGATGACGTTGACGCGGTGATGGAAGCCACCGGCATCCAAAATCCCGTTGTCCTGGCCTGGTCTTACGGCACCCTGGTGCTGATGGACTACATTCGGGAGCGAGGCGCAGACGGCCTGGTCGCCATCAACCTGACGGGTGCTTTAGGTTCTTTGGTGCCGGTTCGTCTGCCGACCAACGACCCAAATACGGAAGAGTTCCTCCGGCTAAGGAAGTTACGCCAAAGCCCGAATCTGGCGGACAAGATCAAGGCGAGTGAGGGTATGAGCCGGTGGCTTACCGCCACGCCGATGGCGGACGACGATAAGCGTCTGTTTGACGCAATTTCCCAGATGCTGCCAGCCTACGCAAGAACCCCCATGATGCAGCGCCCGTTCAACAACGAGGATTTGCTGGGCGGCCTAGACATGCCGGTGATGCTGTCGCTGGGTTCGGAAGACAACCCGCTACAGCTGGAAGACGGCGCGGCGCTGGCCAAAGCCCACAAGAACATCAGTCTGTCGGTCTTCGACGGCGCGGGACACTCCGTCTTCTTCGAGCAGCCAGAGCGCTTCAATCGCGAGCTGCGGACCTTTGTCGAAGCCAGCCTGCGCGCTCACGAAACACCAGAACCGTAAACCGCGCCAATACCCCTGACGTATGGGCGGCTGCCTAATCCCGCTAGGCTGGGCGTCGGGCCGTGTGCAATACTTTTCCTACCGATAGTCCTCGGGGAGGCCCATGGCAAAACGCCGCGTCGTTGGAGCAATGGCAGCGCTGGTATTGGTTGTGCTGGCTGTTGGGGCAGCAACCGTTGACTGGCGATTCTGGTACCGGTGGCACAACTTGCCCAAGGACCCGGGCGAGTGGCCGGCCAGTTACTACCAACCCAAGCACCAGCTGCCCGGCAACGAGCAGGCGTTTTTTCCCATAGCCAGCGACGTCGAGCGCAGCGTTCCAGGCGATACCCTTGAGTCCGCCGCCGCCTGGGCTGAAGCCCACAACTCAGCTGCGCTTCTGATCCTCCATCGGGGCAAAATTCAGCTGGAGCGCTACTGGCAGGACATCGGACCCGACTCGCTTTTCACCGGGCGCGCGATGACCCGGTCGCTCTTACCGCCGCTGGTCGCTGTGGCGATGAGCGACGGCCATATCGGGTCCCTGGACGACCCAGTCGGACGGTACCTTAACGAATGGCGCGACGACGCAAGAGGCAAGATCACGCTTCGGCAGCTTCTGCAAAACATCAGCGGTCTGGAGAACCCCCCGCTGGCCGGAGATCCCGATCCGATGGCCAAGAACGCGCAGGTGTCGCTGAGCTCTGACTTCCGCAAGGCGGCGCTCAACTTTGACCTGGAAAACACGCCGGGTACATTTTTCGGCCTGTCGAATGCGAACGCACAGCTGATCGGGGCGGTTCTGGAGTCGGCCACCGGCGTTCCCTACGAAGACTATTTGAACGATCGACTGTGGAGCCTCCTCGGCGCCGGCCCGGCGGAGCTCTACATGGACCGACCGCGCGGCATGCCTGCGGTTTACTGCTGCTTTCGCGCGACGCCGCGAGACTGGCTTCGCTACGGGGCGGCGCTCGCCACTGACGGGATGGTGAATGGCCAGCGAATCTGGCCAGAGGGATGGACTCAGCAAATGGCCACCCCATCGGCGATCTATCCCAACTACGGACTCCAGCTGTGGGTCGGGAACCCGCCGAACTCGGATCGTCGGCCCTACATCCAGGGCCAGGAAATGAGTGTGCCGCACGGCCCGCCGGTCGAAAGCGAGCGTTTCTTTTTCCTGGAAGGTGGAGGTTATCGAACGATGATCGTGCTGCCGGAGGAAGAGCTGGTGATTCTGCGGCTGGGCTACTATCACCCGGAGTGGCAAACCTCCGCCCTCCCGAATCTGATACTTGCTGGCATCAACGCACCGTGATCCCGCCGTGCTGCTGAACGCCTGATCCAGCAAACGCAGAGGCTAAGTTGGCTAGACCTCGAACGGAATCGGCCGATCAAACTCGTCCCAGCGCGGCTTCAGCAGCTCGGGATACTCTCGCTCCATGCGATTGAGCATCTCCCGAGGCAGTTCAGCAGGTGAGTTCACTTTTTTGCCGTCCCAGAAGCCCGAGAGGTGACCCTTGCCCTCCGGCATTCCCAGCCACTTGGGATACTCGTAAGCGTAATGTCCGCAAAAATGCACGGGTAGAGAAGTGATGCTCTGGTTCGCAAACAGGTCGAACTCGACCCACTGGCAAGAGTTTTCAATGTGGGTGGCCGGCCAGTCCGGCGGCGCACTGCGCACGCTGTCCAGCTTGATGAGGTCGTTCTCAATGCGGAACTGCCGAAACACGTCCTGGGTATACCCGCCGCCATTCATATTACGAAAGCCCGCTGGGCTGCCGATCGTGCCGGGATCGTTCAACAGCAGCGATACCGGAACCTCAACCCGCTTTTCCGTAATCGGGTTAATGACACTGTCGGTAAACTTGTTGGTTTTGAGATCGCGCGGGTAAGACAGGTTATGGGCGTGAATTCGGTAGTTGTTATTGCCGAGATGCCGGAAATAGCTGTATTCGATTCCCTCGTAGCGCAGCAGCGGCTCCGGTCGCCGCCCCCCAGGGATCATAAAAACAATCCAGTGGTACCAGGTCAGGGTCGTGCCCTGCTCTTCCACGAGGTCGCGCTCCATACGCATGTGCGCGCGAAACTCCTCAACCGGGTCATCAAAATCCAGAAACTCCGACACGACCGGGCTCACCGCCGGCGCAACGGACATCCCGGATTCCGCGCTTAAGGCGCTGCCTCCAAGAACCCCTCCGGCGGCGCCGGCGGCGGAAACCAAACTGCGTCTGCTGATCATGGTCAAGACCCCACAAGTTGCGCCACCCACAGGCTCCGGCATTTTGTCTACGGACGCAAGGCAGAAGACCGCTGGAATCCATGCGCGTTGGTTCTGACAACCCTTATCATTTGCATGGCCAAAATGAGAAGACGAAGCAAATTGACGCGGGTACTGGGCCATAATGGCGGCGACTCTGGAACCGGAGTCGGGCGCCAGGGCGTCTGCGGTGAAGCCAAACCTGCCAGGAATCAATCGATGAGCTATTTTTTGACGCGCGCCTTAAGAGGCCTGCACTCAAATTTAAAGCGGCCCGTGTCCACTCGGAGCCAGCGGCGGAGATTTATGACCGCAACCCTGGCAGCGAGCGCGACGGCCGTACCCGGCACAATGGCGCTCGCGAGCCCGGCGGCGCTGCCCGCCTTTCCCGGTGGCCGCATTCGATCCGAATTTGTGAATTACGAAGATCCGCTGGAACATCAGCGACAGAGCTTCCGGGTCCTGCGCAATATGCGTAAAAACGCGGACGTTCTGTTCTGGTACCACTTTCAAATGTACGCCGTGCAGGACGGGCGTCGCCCCGAAGCGGTGGTGCGCTGGGAGGGCATCGAGCTTTCCCATCATCAAAACCTTGGGCCGGGTATGTACCGAATCGGCGGTCACAACCTGTCTTTTCCCCGCGACATCAAAACAGGACGCTGGACCGACAGCGCCGTCAATCCGATCACCGGGGAAACGGTTGCGGTTCCCGCGATCACCCTGACCGGCGATCCTGGCTACCTCTATACGCCGGACGGCGTGATCCCACTCGACAGCCCGGAAGCGCCGCCGCGGATTCGTCACGAGCAGTTTTTGATCGAAGGAGACCTGATGAAGATCGAACAGGTGCGCCAGCCGCCGGCTTCCTGGCCCGCCACGTTTATCGAAACGTCGGCCAACTGGTCGCCGCTTTCGCTCTTTCAGGACGACAGCATTCTGGATCTCCCGACCGGCACCTCCGGCGGCTACGTTTTCCCCTGGCCCGAATGGATGGATATGGGCGACCGGCCTGGCCATATGTTCGCCACCTGGAACGGTCGCAAGCTCCAGTCCGTCGACCAGCTGCCGGCGGAGTTTTTCCAGAAAGCCAGTACGGTTCATCCAGAGCTGCTTGAGGTGGACATGACGAGGTTCTCCAAAGCCCTCCCCGAACCGCTCGCCAAGCGGGTTGCCGAGGCAGCCGCATGAACGCCGTCAAACGTCATCTGAGGGTGGGCATTTTGGCCGCGGTCCTCGCTACCTGCTGCTGGTCCTTCAGCCAGGCGAACGATCAAGCCGATTCCCTGGCAGCGATACAGGCGCTCCTCCCAGGCGACTATCTTGGCGAGGGGAGTCGGGGCCCTGTCTATCATCGGATCGTGCCGCTAAAGGTGCCCGCGTTGGGCGGCCAGATTTTCTATCACCACATCAGCACGGAGTCGTTCGGCGGCCCGGCAGCGCAGCGTAAATTTTATGTTTTCGAAGGCACCGACCTGATCATGCGGTCCACGGTGCTGCTGGAAAGCGGCGTCACGCTGGACAGCAACTGGGACATGGCGCTGCAGCTCACCCAGGTCACGGAGGAGAAGCTCCTCAGATTTCCCGACGGCTGCCGGTTTCAGTGGCGCGACGACAACGGCGACTTCGTCGCACGCGTAGACCGCAGCGTGTGTAGCTACGACAGCCCCACGTTCGGCGGCCGAGTCAGCCCGGAGATGACCTATCGCCTCACGCCCTGCGATCTGGCGATTGCGGAGGGCATTTACCGCGAGGACGGCAGCCCTGTCTTTCCGCCGTCTGACGTCACGAATCGCCGGATGGTCACAGCAAATGACACGAACAAAGGCGCAATGACGGGATGTAACGCTTCGCGCTGACGTACAGTCCCTGCACCGCCACAACGGGTAGCTTTTCTGCAGGATCCCGTTAGGCTAACCCTATGATTTCTCGCTCTTGGACAGCCCGCACAGCCGGGCTCGTAATGCTGTTTCTGCCGCTGGTTTGGAGCAGCGCCCACTCCCAATCTCTGCGCTTTGAGCGCTTCGTGCCGGCACTGCAGCAGCCCTGGTATTTCTCCGACGGGGTTGACGGTATTGCTGCGGTCGGCGATACGGTCTTTGCGGTGAGCGAAGGCAACGCCTTTGCGCTCAGCCGCACCGGGCGAATCATCACGCTCGGCTCGCCGTTCGGCGCCAATAACGCTTTTGATTTTGTGGCGAGGAACAACCTGCTTTTTATCCCCACCTTCGGTGGTGTGGTTCAGATGGATCAGAACTTCGAGTCGATTCGATTTCTTTCCGATGGCGGCTCGGGAGGCCCAGGCGGGATTATCCGGGCAGCCGCGATGGACTTTCTGAGCGACGGCAGCTTCGCCGTCCTCGACGTGGACTCTTCCGTGCCTGACGCTAGCGCCAACAGCGTCAAGATTTTTGACGCTGACTTTGATTTTCTGTCGAGCTTTCAAGGTCTGGGCACCTGCCCCATCACCTTTTCGATTCAGCCGACAGGGCTATTTGTCGCTCCCGACGACACCATTTACGTGACACACACCTGCGCCAGCGAAATCCAGCAATTCAGCCGCTCTGGAACTCTGCTCCGCACCCTTGGCTCCGTTTCCGACACGCCCCGTCCCCAGGATTTGACGATGAGCGCCGACGGCAACCAAATCGTTGTGGCAACAGAACGTGACGTCGCGGTGCTGGACACCCTAACCGGTGCACTGGTTACTCGTTTCAGCCCGCCACCAAGCGGCAGCAACTTTTTTCCCGCCATTACCCTCGCGCCTGACGGCACGTACTTGCTCGGATCGATCTCTGCAATACACCGCTTTAGCAAAACCTTCCAGCTGCTGAGCACGTTCCAGAGCGCCTCCCCTGAGGAGGGTTTCTTTGATGAACCGCGGGATATCGCCGTCGATAACCGCAACGGCGTCGTGAATGTCATCGAGGGCCGCAACAACCGAATATCCGTCCTGGACTCCCAGGGACAATTGACCACGGTTTACGACCGCAGTACGGCGAACTTTGACACGTTAGATACCCCATCCAGCATCGCCAACCTGGGCCAGCTGGGGCTGCCTTTTACAGGACTTGAGGAGAACTTTTATGGTGTCGCTGACTGCAACGGCGTGAAGTATTTTTCCGGCGACGGCACGACCTATCTGCCGCTGACAACGGTCGCCGGCAGCAACCCAGGGGAATTCGTGCAGCGCTGCGGCAAACGGATCGGCATGCTGCCGATCGCCATCGACGACGTTGAGCTTTTTCTCACAGACGGCGGAAACGATACAGTCAAAGTCTTCGACGCAATCACCTACGATTTCCGCCGCGAGTGGACTTCAATCAATCCGCAGACCAACGCCCCTTTCAGAATCCGGTCGCTGACGAGTGATGGTGAGCACCTGATTGCACTGGGACAAGACAGGGTGGTTTTCTATGATCGCGACGGCGTGCCGCAGCGAGACTTCGACATCGGGGACAGTGGCGGTGACATCACCTACACGCAGCTCGGCGATCTGCTGGTGACCAGCTCGAGAGCACTGCGACGGTACACGCTGGAAGGCGAGCTGACCCAGGAAACCCCGTTGCCCCGGGGCATCGGCCCCGGGCAGGTGCGCGACATCACTAACTCCTCCGCCGTCGATCTCGGTAACGATCAAATTGTTGTGGCCGACGGTCGCAACAATCGGGTGAAATACCTGCGCGCGCTAACCACCACAGAAAATCCTAAAGCGATTGTGGTTGCCGGCGGAGGCCCCTACCCCGGCAACGCCCTGTGGGACGCAACCCGGGTCAACGCCAACTTTGGGTATCGCACCCTGCTCAACCAAGGGTTTGACAAGGATGGTGTCCAATACCTGTCCGATGACAATGCCGACCTGGACCAGAACGGCGTCGAGGACGACATCGACGCGCCGGCAATCGGCAGCGAACTGGAGGCGGCGATCACCGGAGCCTTTTCCGCGGACGCCACCGAGCTCGTGATCTACCTGGTGGATCACGGCGGCGACGACACGTTCCGGCTGAGCGGCACCGAGACGATCACGAGCACCCAACTCAACGAATGGCTGGACACCTGGCAGCAGGCCAGCGGCGGCCAGCGCATCACCGTGATCTACGATGCGTGCCAGTCCGGCTCTTTTGTCGACGAGATCAGCGCCGGCAGCGCCAACCGGATTGTGATCGCCAGCGCACGGGCCGACCAGAGCGCCTACTTTGTCTCGCAGGGTGCGCTGTCCTTTTCCAACCAGTTCTGGACGCAGATCTTCAACGGGCAGTCGCTCAAGGCAGCCTATGAGGCGGCCACCGAGGTGATCGAGCAGGCGTTTCCCACGCAAAACCCAATCCTTGACAGCAACGGCAACGGCATCGGGAACGAAACCGCGGACTTTGCCGTGCTCGACCTGATCGGCGGTGGCTTTATCGGCAACGGCACCACCATCAGCGGCTCCCGGCCCATCATCACCAGCGTCTTTCCGCCCATCACGCTCGCAAACGGCAACGAGACCGCGCTGACCGCGTTCGGCGTCACCGACTCCGACGGCGTAGCCCGGGTCTGGGCAATATTGATTCCTCCCGGCTACGTGCCTGGCTCAGCCGACAACCCCGTGAGTGAACTGCCCACGGTGAATCTAGACTCGCAAAGCGGCGATGATTTCTCGGCGACCTTTGCGGGCTTTTCCGAAATCGGTACCTACCAGGTCGTAATCTACGCCGAGGACGGCTTCGGCAACGTCTCGGTGCCGAGCATCAGCACGGTGACCGTCAACAGTCCACTGCAGCGGCGCGCCGTCATTATCGCCGGGGGCGATCAGTCAGACGCTGGCTTTGCGGGAGTCAGCGCCAACACGCGCCTGGCTTACGCGGCGCTGGAACAGCAGGGCTACGGTCCGGACGGCGTCTCCTGCGACAGCGCCCTCTGCGACGCCGTGCAGTTTCTCACGCCCGAGGCGGTGGCAGGTTTTGACGCCACCGCAACCCTCAGCAACGTGGAAGACGCCATTTCGGTATGGGGCGCCACCGAGACCCAGGATCTGACGGTCTACCTGACCGGCCCCCGCGGCGGCGGCGGCTTTCAGCTTGCGGGCGGCGACGTGCTGACCGCGGCAGCGCTGGACGGGTTCCTGGACATCGCCGAGGCCGCAAACCCGGGGCGGGTCACGGTGATCGTCGACGGCGATCTGGCCGGCGAATTTGTGAACCAGCTGAGTCCTTCGGACGGCCGCCGCTTCCTGATCGCCAGCGCGTCGGGTACCGACGTCGCGGCCAACGCGCTGGAAGGCGTCGTGTCGTTTTCCCGGTTCTTCTGGTCGCAGACGCTGAACGGCGCCACGGTGTTCGACGCCTTCCGTCAGGCCCGCAGCGGCATTCGCTTTGCCGCGGACTGCCAGAACCCGGAAATCGACACCGACGGCAACAACGTTCCCAACCAGCTATTCGACGGCCTGTCAGCCGGCGCCTATCGAATTGGCTCCGGGATTCTGCTGGCCGGGGATGACCCCTTGATCGAGTCGACCCAGGGACCGTCGGTGGTGACGGAAGGCAGCGCTTACAACCTGACCGTAAGCGGCATCACGACTACGGGCACCATCGACCGCGTGGTGGCGGTGATCGGCATGAACGGCAGCTGCGAGGTCACCCAGGTGCTCAACAACCTGGGGAACGGTCGCTGGGGCGGCGAACTGCCGATGGTGGATTTCGAATCACCGAGACTGAGCGTCGCGGCTTTTGCGGTAGACGATGACGGCAACGTCTCACTGCCGGTGACCCGCAGCGTTGTCGGCGACCTGGTCTTTCGCAACGGCCTCGAGTAGAGATAGTGCTGGACCCCGCACGCGCCTCGCGCCTTGTAGCGATAACGTAAGAACCTTGGGTTCCAACCAACATCGCGTGCTGCTGGCGGGTGCTTCCGGGTACATCGGTCGCGCGGTGGCGGCCAAGCTGCTCGCCGATGGTTATGAGGTGATTGCGCCGCTGCGCAGACCGGATCAGGCGCCGCCCGGCTGCCGGGTAATCCATACCGAACTGGACGACCCCAACAAGCTATCGACGGCTCTCGCCGGCGTCAATACATCGGCCATCATTTCCTGCATCGCGTCGCGCAGCGGCGTCGCCCAAGACGCCTGGCGTGTCGACTATCAGGCCAATCGGAATCTTCTCCAGGTTGCCTCGGCGCTCGGAGCAAATCGTTTTATCCTGCTTTCAGCAATCTGCGTACAACGGCCGAAGCTCGCATTTCAGCAGGCCAAGCTCGCGTTTGAGACCGACCTTAGAGCCGCCGGCCTCACCTATTCGATCGTCCGACCCACCGCCTTCTTTCGATCCCTGTCGGGTCAAGTTCCTCGCGTGCAGCAAGGCAAACCCTATCTGTTGTTTGGCGACGGCTCGCTGACCGCGTGCAAACCGATCGCTGAGGATGATCTGGCGGCGTTTATCGTTCAGTGTCTCGTCGATGAGGACAAACAAAACCGAGTGCTGCCCATCGGTGGGCCGGGACCCGCCCTGACACCGCGCGAGCAGGGCGAGATGCTGTTTGAACTGACGGGCCAACCGCCGCGCTTCAAGCGCGTGCCCCCAGCCCTTTTCTCGGTGGCGTTGAGCCTGCTGAATCCGCTCAGCAAGATCATTCCGGCCCTGGCGGCCAAGGCGGAGCTGGCGCGCATCGGACGGTACTACGCCACCGAATCGATGCTGCTTTGGGACGAGGACCGCGCGCGTTACGACGAATCAGCCACACCCAGCACCGGTAAAATCACGCTTCGAGATCACTACGAGCGCGTGCTGACCGAGGGTATGGCCGGTCAAGAGGCTGGCGACCAGAAGCTGTTTTAGCCGGGCTGCCGCCGTAGATGCCGGAGCAAGAACGCCGAGTCAGGCGAGCGCAATACGATTGCGCGCCTCGTCAAAAGACCCGACGCGATCCAGCATCCGCACCAGTTGCGCTACCGAGCGAACCGACATCTTCTCCATGGCATGCGACCGGTGAATCTCTACGGTCCGCGGAGAAATCCCAAGCTCCAGGCCGATACTCTTATTGGCTTGACCATCGGCAATCAGCGCCATCACCTGCCGTTCCCGAGGCGTCAGGCTGTCGATCCGCCGGTTGACCTCGTCAGCCTCCAGCGCGGATTCGTGGCCCGCACGGTTTTGTTCCAGCGCTTCGTTTACGCGATGAAGTAGGTCCTGGTCGCGAATGGGTTTTGGCAAGAAATCGACGGCGCCGAGCTTCAGCGCCTCGACCGCCATCGGAATATCGCCATGGCCCGACATAAAAATCAGTGCCAGCTGACGATAGTCTCGCGTCATGAGTTCCCGCTGCAGCTCCAGGCCACTCATCTCCGGCATCCTGACGTCCAAAACCAGCACCCCAGGCCGGCCGTCGTATACATCGAGAAACTGCTGGGCAGAAGCAAGCGCCAGGCACTTCAGGTTGACAGATTCAAGCAGCAGCGTCAGCGCGCTTCGGATGGCGTCATCATCGTCGACAACGTAGACCGTTTGGTCGATTGCGCGACGCCCAGCCTTGGAAAATGCCTGTTCGCAGTCGGGATCTGCGGGAGTATCCACGGCCAGACCCGCAGCCAAATCGGTGTTGGATACGGAGCGTCCCATCACTCCACCTCCTTCCTGATCGGGTTAAGTCCTTAGCCTCCATCCTCACAAATCGCCCGCCGCTTCACTATAAGTATTTGCCCCAGCTAGGGTAACCGGATGTTGCGGGGGGCTAAGTCCGAGTTTGGCACCGAGCCGAAGTCGCTGCGGAACGCTTAGGCGCTCTGTTCTGACAGGTCAGTCGCTTCTCGACAAACGTCGGCCAGCGTTGCGACGTTTTGGGACGTCAGCGGCTTATTCAGGATGTCCCTCCCCATCGGGAAAGCCAACGCTCGGGACCGGTCAGCCGGATTCAGCGAGGTTGTCAGCAGCACCACCACGGAACGTTCAAAACGCGGTCCAAACTCCGCCTGCGCTTGATCAAGGAACTCAAACCCATCCATCCGAGGCATGTTGATATCGAGGGTGATCAGGTCAACCCGAGGGCGGTCGTTGCGGCGCAGATGAGCCAGGGCATCTTCAGCGAGCGAAAAGAAGTTCAGGGTGGCGACTAGCCCTGATCGTTCGATGATGCGTCGATACAGATACTGATCGGTCTCGTCGTCATCGATCATCACCATGCTGCCGATGACGCTCGATGCTTCACCCATCGGTTGCCACCGGCAGCGTCACGGAAAAAACCGAGCCTCCGCCTCGCCGTGAGTGAACGTCGATGTTGCCGGCATGATTGAGGGCCACGCGGCGGCACAGCGCAAGACCAATTCCGGTCCCTGAGTATTCGCTGGCCAGATGAAGCCGCTTGAACATGCCAAAAATTCGGCCCTGGTCTTCGGGATCGATGCCAATGCCGTTGTCTTTGACGTCGATCACACACTCGCGGCTGCCCTCCGAACCGCCAATGGCGATCTCAATCTTCGGCGCAACGCCTGGAGCCACGTATTTCAAGCCGTTAGCGATCAGGTTCTGGAACAGGATTCGCAGCTGCGAAGCCACTCCGACGACACGAGGCAGCGTGCCGGCACTTACCGTCGCACCTGAAACCTGGATCTGCTGGGCGAGGTCATCAATCACGTCGTTGACCAAATTCGCCAGATCCAGCGACTGCTTATCGACCTCGATGCCGGAGACCCGGGTATAGCTCATCACGTCTTCGATGAGCTGGTTCATGCGGCCGGTGGTCTGATGACACCGTTCGAGCATCATCAGCGCCTCGCTGTCCTTGTCTGAATCCAGCAGCAGACCGAGCTCGGTATGCAGCAGCGCCAGCGTATTGGTGGGCGCCTTTAGATCGTTGGAAAGCACGTTGGTAAATTCCTGCTGCTCGAGGCGCAGTCGCTTACTGGTAATCCGCGCTGCTTTCAGACGAACCAGGTCTGAGACACAGCTCGAAATCTTCTGGACCGTCGCCTGATCTTCCTCCGTCCATTCCCGAGGCTCATCGGCGATCACGCAAAAGGCGCCCACCGGCTCCTCGCTTTCGCCATAGATCGGGTTTCCCAGGTAAGCCATCACGCCAAGATTGGGGATTGCCAGATTGTCTTTCACCAGCTTGTGGCTCAGCGCATTGTCCACAACCAGCGGACAATTGCGGCCGACAACATGTTGGCAAAAGGAGTGGTCGAGCGGGGTTTGACGCCGTTCACGCCACGGGTCTTGCAGACCGTGCTGACTCTTAAAAAACTGGCGATCCTGATCAAAGTCCACGATGGACACCAGCGCTACCGGGACGTTCAGGAGATGTGCCGCAAGTTCGGTCAGACTGTCAAAATTCTGCTCCGGCGCTGCGTCAACAAGGTCGAGATCTCCTAGCTGTTGTGTATCAGCCATGAATTTCAGCGAATTGTCTGCAGTTCAAGGGTTACCGCCTGCCTTATGCCAATGTCGATTAGGCCTGCCGTTTCGGCCCGGCGTAACCCTTCATAGCGGCCAAGATCCGTCGAACTTGAGTCTGGATAGGCTTGTCGCCTCGATCTCTGGGTATTTTGGTGGCACTTGGATAAGCAACGCCCTCGTATACGGTCTCTTGAGGGTCAAATCAGCTGACATCCACCTCGTAGCCCTGGTGCTTGCGAATGTTGAGCACCCGGTCGTCATTCAGCAGGAGATATTGTCCTTTGATACCAAGTAGCGTGCCATCGATAGCAGGCTGTTTGTCAAAGCCGACGCTCTTGACCTTCTCCGGGAATACCTGCACCGGATAGTTGATTCGCCATACCGCGTCATCTTCATCGACATACTGAGTGAGGTCTCTGGCCAGCTCACCACGAAGGCGGTCTTTGAAGGCCAGCAGATCATCGTCGCAGATTTCGTTTTTCAGCATGCGACGCCAGTTGGTCCGGTCGGTGAGGTGAGCCTTCAGCGCGACTTCGATCACGCCGGCGGTATAGCGATTCGGCGTACGGGCAAACACCACCGCCTCCGAGGCGCCTTGATCAATCCAGCGCGTGGGAATCTGTGTGTTTCTGGTGATACCCACTTTCACCGCTGAGCTTTTGGCCAGGTAGACCACGTGTTCCTGAAGACAGTGTTTTCTGGCCCACGCCATATCGCGGGCTTCGCCGTCATGAGCGCGACACAGCTCTGGACCCAGGATACATTCGCTGGCTTCAGGCGCGGAGCGAAAACACGGGAAGCAGAACCCCTGGCCGAACGACTTTTTGGTCTCCCGGCCACACTTGATGCAGTGGATAAGCCCGGCGTAGCGCAGCGAGATCGGCTGGCCAATGCGCGGGTTGAGATCGATTCTCGAACCGCCAACCGGCAGGTGGTAGCTCACAACCTCGTCTAGGCTGACGGTCATTTTTCTCAGATTGCCTTTGATCACTTTTCTCCCTTTGGTCTGATCGCCCCCCGATCGCGGTCAAGGCATACCGGGCACCGTCTTTCATCCTACCGTGCGCGGCCGGCGACGGTTGCATTCGCGCCATCGTGACGGCGATCATAAGCAGGACGCACGGAGACCCGCATGAACCTATCGCAATTAATCGTACTGATTGCTGGCATAAGCCTGACCGGCGCCGCTATCGCGCAGTCCAATATTGAAGAACTCATCGCGCAGACTGGCGTAAAGGAGGGGGCCGCAGCGCTGCGGGAGCTACCCGGCTGGCGAAAGCCTCAAAAGATCATTGTGCGGGACGTGGGGCTGCCGCGCAGCGAAATCGAGGGAGCGATACCGGGGGTTGAAGTGATCCTCACCGTCAGCGAAAGCCAGGCCATCGACAACGCGCGCGGCGCGGACGCGATCATCGGCTGGTGTTCCGAGCCGCTGTTGAGGGCGAGCGACCACATCGCGTGGGTCCAGATCTTTAGCGCCGGAGCCGAGCGCTGCGTAACGGCTGGACCCATCGCTGACGGATCGATGGTGCTGACCAACATGCAGAAAATGTCTTCACCCGTGCTGGCCGAACACGCCATTGCGCTGACCTTGGGTCTGGCGCGCCAGCTCCCCTACTTCACTAAACAGATGACCACCGGCCAGTGGCGAAAACAATCGTTGGCCACCGACCGCATGCAGTCGATTGCGGGCAAGACTCTCCTGGTCGTCGGCCTGGGGGGCATCGGTATCGAGGTGGCAAAACGAGCGGCCGCTTTGGACATGAGGGTCATTGGCACCCGCCGCAGTTCGCGAGAGGGCCCCACCTATATCGATTACGTTGGCCTGTCCGATGAACTGCTTAACCTGGCGGGCGAGGCGGATTTTATTGTGGTTACCCTGCCCCTGACTCCGGACACACGCGGCCTGCTCGATCGAGAATTCTTCAACGCCGCGAAGCGAGGGGCAAAGCTGGTGAACGTTGGCCGAGGCCCGGTGGTGGTCACCGATGATCTGCTTGCTGCCCTACGCAGCGGGCAGCTCAGCGGCGCAGCGCTGGACGTGACCGATCCAGAGCCGCTGCCGCCAACGCACCCCCTCTGGCAAATGGAAAACGTGCTCATTACGCCGCACGTAGCGGCACGCGGCGGCAGCCTCGCGCGCCACATGATCATCCTGAAAGAAAACCTCCGCCGTTTTGCCGCCGGCGACGCGCTGCTGAATGTGGTCGACCCTCAGCTCGGCTATTGAGGCGCGGGCTCGCGGTCAGCGTAAAGCCTCGCGACCGTTGTAAGATTGTCGTCTCCCATGCCAGCGCCAAGGGCGCTGGCAAACACCGCAGCGGCCGCGCTGCTGACCGGCAGCGACGCTGCATGGCTCCCAATGGCGTAAGAGAAATCCTTGGCGACGAGCTCGACCGGAAACAACGGCTCATGCTGTCCTGCCAGCATCAGACCAGCCGCACCTTTGGCTGCCGGACTCATGACCGGTGTTTCGCCGAGCTGCGCGAACGCTTTTTGCGCATCAAGACCGAGCTCCCGACTACGGTTTAGGAGCTCCGCCAGCGCAGCGACCTGGATACCAAACAGCGTATTCGCCAGCAGCTTTAGTGCTGTTCCAGCACCCGTCGGTCCGGCATGGTGTTGCGCCTGCCCGAGCTGTGCGAGAACGGGTGATATACGGGCCACGGCCTCGTCGGAGCCGCCGAGCAGATGTACAAGCTGACCCGCCTCGGCCTGTGGGCGCGAGCCTAGCACCGGGGCGTCAGCAAATAGTCGGTCGTGTCTCTCCGCGACGCCGGCAAGTTCTTTGACCCACTCCACCGACAGCGTGGAGGACTCTACTGCCCAGGCATTCGACTTCAGCGCCCGGAGCGCGCCCGTTTCCCTCTCCAGCCATACAGAACGGGAGGCCTCATCGTCGCGCAAGGCCGCGATGACGCCCGTCGCGTCGCTCACCGCATTCGCGGGGGAGTTGGCCGGACGCGCCCCCTGCTCTGCCAGCTCGCGGACCGACCCGGGGTTTCGATTCCATACCGTTACGGTGTGGCCAGCCGCCAGAAGCCGTCGCGCCATGCGTGACCCCATCGCGCCAAGCCCGAGGATCGCAAGATGGGTCATCGGGCCGGTTCCTCCTGCTGCCGCTGGGTACTGCCCAGCGGATCGTGCCAGCAAAGGTCCTCCTCCTGCGGGGAAACCGGCCTTTCTGCCAGGATGGCGTGCAGCCTCGGAATAAAGCCCCAGCTGGCTTTGACCTGCGAAAGTCGTTGCCGTGAACCTATCGGGGCCGTGATTTCCTCAGGGAATGAAAATAGCGACATCAGTGAACTCCTGTTGATCTGTCGACGGATGTTGGGAGCTATCCTGCCCGCGCTCTCGCTCATGCAGAAGTGGGGCAATACTGATAAGATTTATTCTTTTTGAGAATATATATGGATCAGCTGCTCGCGATGCGCCAGTTTGTGTCGGTGGTGGACGCTGGCTCGTTTTCCGCCGCCGCCCGCCTGCTGCACGTGGGTCAACCAGCGGTCTCCAAGGCGATCGCAGCGCTTGAAGACCACCTCGGCGTGAGGCTGCTCGTTCGTACGACCCGTTCCCACAGCGTGACTCACGCCGGCGAACGTTTCTACGAGCGGGCGAGGCGCGTGCTGGATGAGGTGGACGAAGCGGAGAAGGCGGCCAGGGACGAAAGTACCGCGCTGACCGGGCGTTTGCGCGTTGCTGCGCCGCCGGTCTACGCCAGCTCGCAGATCATTCCTCGTCTAGCCGAATTTACCAACGACCACCCCGATCTGAGCATCGACTTTGTGCTCGATGATCGTCTGATCAATCTAGTGGAAGAAGGTGTGGACGTCGGGATACGGGCCGGTGAGCTGCGAGACTCCTCGCTGGTCGCTCGCCGCATCGATACCTCACACCGCCTGGTGGTCGGCGCGCCGGCCTATCTGGAGCGGTACGGCGAGCCCCAAAAACCCGCGGAGCTGGCGAGGTTTCGCGTCATCACCTACGCCGGTTTTCGAGGACCAACCCAGTGGTCCTTCAAACGCGGCGGTCATACCAGCGAGGTAATGCTGGACAGCGGCATTCGCGTCAGCGCCGCTGAAGCGCTTCGCGCTGCGATTATCGCCGGTCTTGGCTATGGCGTTGTGTCATCGCGCATGATGGAGGCAGAGCTTGCCAGCGGTCAGGTTCGCCAGGTGCTCAAAGGCTGGACCTTACCAGCCACCGGGGTCTGGGCGATTTATCCCGCTGGCCGGCGACCGCCGGCTAAGGCAACCGCCTTCGTTGAGTGGCTAGCGGAGGGTGGGAACACCTAGCGGACGGCCGATCCAACCGGCGTTAGCACAACGCGTGCCCGCGATTCTTACCAGGGAAGCTCGTAGCCTTCCGCGTGCCAGAATCGACCGGTGTTTTCCATGGACAGCTCGTCCATTCGGTCGATTAATCCGGCTGCCGCCTGGGCGGGCTCAATGCCTCGCAGGCCGGTCATTTCGGTGGCAACCAAACCCGGGTGCAGCAGGGCCACCGCAATACCGCGACGGGCTAGGTCATGACTCAAGTTTTTGCCCACCATATTGACCGCCGCCTTGGAGCAGCGATAGCCGTAGTTGTTGCCGCTGCCGTTGTCCTCAACGGAGCCAACCCGGCTGGAAACAATGCCGACCTTTGCCCCGTCTTCAAGGTTCCCGGCAAGGGCTCGAGTGATCCGGAGCGGCCCAAGAGCGTTGACCTGGAATTGCTCCAGCATCGAGTCGTAGTCGAGGCTGTCGAAATGATCGCCGCGCAGGATGCCAGCATTGTTGATAAGCCAGTCGATCTTTCGCCCGCCCAGCGAGTGCGCAAGCTGCGCTACGTCGTCAGCGCTGGAAACATCAACACCGTCGAAAACCTCCGCCCCGGCCGCGCCGAGCTCCCGGTTGGCCCCGCGGCAGACGCCGATCACGCTGTCGCCGCGCGCCGCAAGCTGCCGGCAGATTTCCAGTCCGATGCCGCGATTGGCGCCGGTGACCAGTGCTGTTGTCATGCGTTCCACTCCTTTTGCCGGCGCCGGCGCCGCGATTGTTCCACGCCGCTGAGCCTAACGATGCTGGAATTCCGGCTCAACTTATTACAACGGAACAAAGGTCACCAACAGCGCTGAGGTGGCGAAAATATAGAGAAAAGGCAGCACGAGATAACCCATAACGTCTCGCGCCTGAATGCGAACGCCCGCCCCCATCACCGGCAAAATGACCAGCAGAAAAAACGGCTGGAGCAGATTGGTCGACGTTTCACCGTAAGCGACCGCCAGCGCCACCCGGGCGATAAACGGCTGGACCTGGTCTTCCGGCAGCGTCGCCGCCAAACTGGCCGCGGCCTCGGTGAAGGCCGGTCCGATCACCGCCCACTCACCTCCCGCGGACGGAATGGCAAAGTTCACCACGGCGCCGCTCAGCATGCCAATAAACGGAAGCGTACCGACCGTGGCACCCTCAGACATCCAGCCGGCGATCTGTGTACCCAAACCGCTGAACATCATGATACCCATAATCCCGGCGTAAAACGGATACTGGAACACGATGCCGGAGACGTTGGAGCAGGCTCGTTTCATAGCGATGACGTAGCGCATCGGCGTCCCGTGGGTGAGCAAGCCAACGGCGAGAAAGATAAAGATCATAATGTTGAGATCGATATCAAAGCCGTTGCGCGCGAAGTGGCGAAAGACGTAGCTCAGCGCTGCGAGGGCAATGACCAGCTGCAGCCAGATTGTGTTGTTTAAGCGGTCAGAAATCGATTTTCCAGTCAGCACGTGCGTAGCTGCTTCCTCTGCCACCGTGCCGCGTTCTTCGTAGGCAGGGTCAGCGAGGTCGCGCATAGAACGGCTCGCATGCACGTGCGGACGCATGAGCCACATGAGCAGCGGCACCGCCAGAAAATGGTGAGCGATATAAGCCCAGTTCAGCGGACTCCCAAGCGTCGCGGAAATGGGGATTTGCTCGGACAACACGCCGGTCTCGATCAGGAAATTGCCTTCGGTATTCAGCAGCAGCGGAATGGAGCTCGACAAGCCACCGACCCAGGGCTGGCCTGCAAGATAGACACAGGCCACGAGATAAGAGTAGTCGAGACCGTCGACGCGCCGCGCCAGCTCTCGGGCGAGCACGGCGGTCAGCACCGCCCAGCCCCAGCTGATCAGACCAAACAGGCCACCCACCACAACCACCAGCACATAAACGGCGCCAGGTGTGGCTGCGAGCTTTGCCAGCCGATTGATCAATTGAGCAATGAACGGCGACAGCGCAATCGCGTAGCCGGTCACCAGGATCAAGACCATTTGCATGCCAAATTCCAGCAGTGTCCAGAACCCGCGGTACCAGTCGTCGACCACCGCGTTCACGCTCCGGTCGGTAAAGACCAGCGCCAATCCGGCGACCAGCAGCGTCAGAATGATCGCAAAGACAAAAGGTTCTGGAATCCAGCGCTGAAGCCGGTTTGACAGCACGCTGCCGGCGGCACGCAACATGTCAGTCGTTTGTCCTTTGGCGTTCTTGCCGGCACAGGGAGACTGGAAGCATGCTAGGAAGGACACCGGGTTTCGAAGTGGGGCCACTGTACCCCATCCTCAGCAAATTGATGAAGCGACCGCGTCCGTGGGCCGACCTGTTGCCTATGGCTGGTGCAAGGTGAGCTTTTGCAGCAGCTGCTCCGCCGTGAAGGGCTTTGACAAAAAGCCGTAGCGACCGGACTCGATGCCGTCGATTGCCAGTTCGCTCGGCACATAGCCAGAACAGATCAGTACCCCGCCCTGCGGACAGCGATCTTCAAAGACTTCGAGGACCTCAGCGAGTGGCGCTCCGGGGAACAGCGCGTCGGTACACAATAGATGAAAAGGCTGATCCATTTCCGCAAGCGCTTTGAGCGCCGCTTCCCCATCGGCAGCTTCGACGGTCCGAAAGCCACCCTTGCTCAGCGCAAAAACAATGAGCTGACGGACCAGCGGATCGTCTTCGACCACCAAAACGCGGCGACCTTGAAAGGCCGCGGAGTCAGTATCGTTCTCGTCGCCTTGCTTGTCCGAGGATGACGACTCCGCAGCATCCGGCGCCAGGGTGACGCGCGGGAAACTGATCGAGAATCGGGTGCCCTCACCCGGCTGACTGAAGACATCGATGGCCCCATCACTCTGCTCAACAATACCGAAGACGCTGGAGAGACCGAGTCCGGTCCCCTTCCCGACTCCTTTGGTGGTAAAAAACGGATCGAAGATCTGTTCCCGCGTCTCAGCGTCCATCCCAACACCCGAGTCTTCAACTTCAACGATCACCCGGCCGGCCTGGATCACGTCAGAAGGGGCCAGACAGCGTGTGCGCAGGCGGATCTCCCCGCCGTTGGGCATGGCGTCAATCGAGTTGAGCACTAGGTTGTACAGCAACTGACGCAGCTGCGTTTCGTCAACATAGATGGCGGCGTCGGGATCGAGATCGAGCTGAATAGCGGTATTGGACGGCAGTAAGGCCTTGAGCGTATCTGCCGTGTCTGCCACCACTTCGGAGGCACGCAGGTAGCTCGGCGACCGGACCTCCTGGCGACCGAAAATCAGCAGCTTGTCCGAAAGCTGCTTCGCCTGTCCGGTTGCGCTGGCGATGGCCTCGATCGCCTTGTCGCGGAATGCTTCGCTGCTGTCGTTTTGCAGGAGAGCCGTCCAGCCTTGAATCACCAGCAGCGCGTTGTTGAAGTCGTGCGCAACCCCTGCCGCCAGCCTGCCGAGCGCATCCAGCTTCTGTGTTTGGCTGGCAACGATCTGCGCTTCGCGCCACGCCTGCTCCGCATCCTGGCGCTGTCGGATCTCGGTGCGCAACCGATTGACCGCCTGGTTACGCTCCCGGAGCGCCGCATCCTGGCCAGAGAGCGATTTTTCGATGGTGCTTACCACAAACCAGACGGAAAACGCCATCCCGGCCCAGAAAAGCACCGAAACAAAGCTGGCTCGGGCCCAAAGCATGGGACCGCCCGCGGCATAGCTGACGTTATCGGGCCCGGCCCACCATCCGAGGTACTGCACGACAAAAAACCCAAACAGCACGACCGTCGTTGCCAGCAGGAGACGAACCATCACCTTCCGGCCCAGCAGCAGGGCCGAGAAAATCAGACAGAAGGCCACGCAAAGCACGGGACCGGCGGCCACCCCGACAAAAAACAGCGCTGCGAAAGATGCGGCAAGCGACAGGCTGAGAATGGTCCAGACGCGAACCAGATAGGAAAATCGGCCGCTGGACAGGTAAGCAGCCGGTACCAGAGAGACGACCAAAAGCACGCTGACCATCCGAAAGCTGGGGCTGCCGTCGAAAAGAAAAATCAAAATCGCCGTAATAGCCAGAACGGCCAGCAGCACCACGCGGATCTGCTTGAGGAGGTCGTTCCGCCAGTCGGGGATTACCGGCGAAGCGCGTTGCTCTCGAGATTCTTCAACCGCCGGTCTCACCGGCGGTTCAACGGGACCCACCTTCAGCTGCCGCTGCGGCGACTCGGCGGCCGCCCCGTTGTCGTCCGCCGTATCGTTCAACGCTCGTCGACAGTACGGGAAAATTTTTCCATCGAGAGATGTTGATACGCCTGCGGAAAATATTCAAGCAGTGCCATAGACCGGGCGCTGGCCGCCATCTACCCGTGCCTCACCGGCGATTGATCCTCAAGACCAAAAACTTTGAGCGCAAAAGCGTACTCGTGGGCGCGCTCCTCCAGCCGCTCAAATCGCGCTGCTGAACCGCTGTGGCCAGCTGCCATATTCATCTTTAGGAAAAACGGGCCACCGGTCGCTTCTGCCCGCAGCCTTGCGACCCATTTAGCGGGTTCCCAATAGGTGACCCGGTAGTCGGTCAATCCGCCGGTAGCGAGCAGCGGCGGATAGTCGACGTCCCCGCGGATGTTGTCATAGGGAGAGTACCCAGCAATCGTCTGGAAAGCCGTCAGGTCGTTGATCGGATCCCCCCACTCAACCCACTCGGGCGGGGTTAACGGCAGGTCCGCATCCGAGATCGTGTTGAGCACGTCGACGAAGGGTACTGCGGCAATCGCGCCGCCGAAAAGATCCGGCCGCAGGTTCAGCGTGGCGCCAACCAGCAACCCGCCTGCGGATCCGCCATAGCTGACCGTCCTGCCCTTCCCCCCGTAACCGCGGTCCTGCAGGGCTTCGGCAACCCGTGCAAAATCGGTAAACGAATGGTTTTTGTTGGCCAGCTTGCCGTCCTGATACCACTGTCGGCCGTTGTCAGAACCGCCCCGAACATGAGCTGTTGCGTAAACCACACCCCGATCGACCAACGACAGCAAAGCGCTGCTGAACCAGGCCTGCATCGTGGTTCCGTAGCTGCCGTAACCGTAAAGCAGCAGAGGCGTTGTGCCGTCAGCCCGGGTGGTCTTGAGCCTGAGCAGCGTTACTGGAATCTGAGCCCCGTCATCAGCCGTCACAAACAGGCGCTCCACCGCGTAGAGACCTGGGTCGTGGCCACTGGGAATTTCCTGTTGTTTCTGTAGCACCCGCTTCTGCGACTTTAGATCCACATCGAAGGTCTGGACCGGTGTGGACGGCGACTCGTAGTGGATGCGCAGCGACCGGGTGTCGAACTCAAGACCTCGGCTGAGCTCCAGATTGTACGCAGGGTCCGGAAAGTCTAGCTCGAAGCTCTCGCTGCGGGCGTAGTCGGACACCACAAGCCTTGGCAGGGCCTCGCGCCGCTCCAGACGGATTAACCAATCTTTGAGTGTAATGAGGTCACTCACGTAGCGACCGTCCTGATGAGGCAGCCAGTCCTGCCAGTGTTCCCGACCGGGTGAGGCAACGGGGGTGACGACAAGCTTAAAGTCCATCGCTCCCTGCGCATTGGTGCGCAGGTAAAAGTGATTGCCCTGATGATGTGGGTAGTAGAGTTCGTCCTCGACGCGAGCCGCAATCAGGCACGGCTCTGTCCCCGGGCTGGCGTCAAGCGCTAGATACCGATATTCCGTTGAGGTGCCCTTGGTGCTGCCAATAAACAGGTATTCGCGGCTCTGGCTGGCGTGAATCCCGAGAAAATAACTGTCGTCAGGTTCCTCATACACCAGCAGGTCTTCGGCCGGCGCAGTCCCCAGCAGGTGATGCTTGACGCGCTTCGGGCGCTGGCTGTTGTCACGTTCGACGTAGAAGAATGACCGCGAGTCTGAGGCCCAGACCACATGCCCACCGGTTTGCGAAATGGTCTCGAGGAGAGCCTCGCCGGACTCAATATGGCGTATCGTCAAATCGTAATACTCAGAACCCAACCGATCGACGCCGCAGGCGATCAGTGAGTGATCCGGGCTGTGGACCACGCTGGCGATACGAAAGAACGCCTCGCCTTTCGCTTCGAGGTCACCATCAAACAGGATCTGCTCCCGGAGCCCCTCCCGCGTGGTCCGCACGTAGACCGGGTAATCGCCGCCGTCGCGGTAGCGAACCGCATACGCAAATTCTCCGTCGGGTCTTGGTAGCGAGCTGTCCGCCTCTTTGATCCGCCCCCGCATCTCCCGGACCAGCCGTCGGCGCAGCGGTTCCAGGTCGTGGGTCGCTGCTTCGTAATACGCGTTTTCGGCATTCAGATGGTCGCGGATCGCCACGCTCAGCCGCGACGGGTCGCGCAGCACCTCCTGCCAGTACGGATCGCGGAGCCAGGCATATTCATCGACACGGTTTACGCCATGCTGAGTCGTCGTCTCGGGGCGCCGGTCAGCGATCGGTGGCGCATGGTTAACATCATCAAAGGGATTGCGAGGTGGCTGGCTCATCGCGCTAGCGTTGCGGAGAGGTCTGGGAAAGTGAGAGCACCGCTCAGTTAGATCGGTGGTCGCCGGACGGGCGCCGCGGTTCTTCTGGCGCATAGCCGTCTGCGACGTATGCCGGCCCTTTCAGAATATGAACGACAACGCATCCAATAGACACGGTCAGCAGGACGGTCCAAAGCGTCACAACCGTGGCGATCACAAAAATGTCGACGCTGGCGATCTGCTTGGCGACTGATTCAAGCGAATCATTGCTCGGAAACCAGCGAGCGACCGCCGACAAGGATCCGACAGAGAGCGTGGTGACAAGACACAGTAGCGGCATTTTGCGCAGCAGCGTGAGCTCTAGCCCCGGCGGAGTCCGGCGAACGTGAAGTCGTTTGGGGAATTGGTTGCTCGTCAACGTCTTTTTCGGGTCGATGCTGCTAGTGATAAGCCAGTAAAGCACAGACACGTGGCAATGTTCCGTCAAGGTATGGATCCCGACACTGCCAAGCGCGACCCCTGCGCTCGTCACTGTAGGTAAGGGCTTTCCCGGCTGTGCGATTGCCCAACCCCGCGCCAGCAGGCAGAGTAAAGACCAGCCGGCGCTTCTTAAGCCAGCAAGACCACCGGACGCTGAGCGGACCCGAGAAGTATGGACCTATTTCAGTTTGATCAAGCCATTGTCAGGCAGCCCGCGGCATCGGTCATCAACGGCCTGCGCGCGGTAGATCGGGGGGCTCCAGACTTCGACCAGCTTGGCGCGGAGCACCGCGCGTACGTGAAAGCCCTGGTGGCCGCCGGCGTAGCGGTCACCGTGCTGCCCCCCGCCCCTGCGCTTCCGGACGCCGTATTTGTTGAGGATCCGGCGCTGGTGTTTTCCAGCGGAGCCATTGCGCTTCGTCCGGGTGCCGCGTCACGGTTCGGCGAAGCGGCTGAACTGCTCCCCGAGCTGCAAAAGCATTTCACCAACGTTCTTCAACTACCCGGCCCCGGCAACGTTGAGGGCGGGGATGTGCTCATCACACCCGAAAAGGTCATGGTCGGCTTGTCTGAACGCACCAACCTCGAAGGCGCTGAAGCGCTCATGAGCTGCCTGAACCACCTCGGCCTGCGAGGCGCCATTGTGCATACGCCGCCCGACGTCCTGCACTTCAAGTCCGACTGCTCGATGCTCGACAACGAAACGGTGTTGTCGACGCGCAGGCTGGCCGCCAGCGGGGTATTTAACGGCCTCAGAACGATCCTGGTGCCCCAAGGAGAAGAGGCTGCAGCCAACGCATTGCGGATCAACGATCGAGTGCTGATCGGGAGCCATTTCCACCAAACGATCGACCAGCTTAGCGGGCAGGGTTATTCGCTCGAGCCCCTCAAGACCGACGAAATCAGCAAGCTTGACGCCGGACTATCCTGCATGTCGCTGCGCTGGCGGAGTGCAATAGGGTAAGCCGACAAATCCGTCACCGGCGCCGGGGCGACACCGACACTCACCGCGCCTTGAGAAGGCACCTCAAATCAGCCGTTTACCTACGTCGATCTCCGGAAATTTCCGAATATTTCCTGTTTTGTTCCGAGTAAATTCGAACTCCGTCTCGTATTAATGGTGAAGGGACGACCGGCGTGCCGGACGTCAGAACCCGTATGCAGGGCGCTGGCTCATTGGCCATGCCTACCGCCAAGCTTGAACACAACCGATGAGAGAACCGATGATCCAAAAAAACGCCACCCGATCGAATCAGGAAAGCTCCCGAAACGCGCTTGAAACCGCTGAGCGCAACCCACGCCGACAGTTTTTGAGCCAGGTCGGAGCGGCTGCGGCCGGAACCGGCGCGGCGATGATGACCGGCACGGTCGACGCAAAAAACGCCGTCCCTAGCGACAAGAGTGAGGTGGGGGTTTCCCGGGTGCGCAGCGTGGCAGCCAGGTCAATGCGCGTCGGCGTCGCCCGCGAGCAGTTCCTCGTTCGCAGTCCTGTCAATCAAGGGAATGGCGATGAGGATCAGCTGCCGGACTTTATCGGCAGCTTTACCAAAACGCTGCCGCACAATGCGGTGGGGGAAGTTGATGCAGCAGCCTATGGCGCTTACCTGCAGGCGCTCGAGGGTCGCAGCGACACGGCCTGGGAACACATTGCGCTCGCCCCCGAAGCGGACCGGAAGCTGGCCAATCCGCAGGCGTCCCTGGCATTCAGTCTTGTGGGCGGTGATTCCCACGCGTTTTTTATGCCGCCAGCGCCGGGCTTCGGCAGCGCGGAAACCGCAGCCGAGATGGCGGAGGTCTACCTTCATGCGCTGCTTCGCGACGTGCCCTTTGAGGCCTATGGGTCAGATCCTTCCGCGGACTTCGCCGCGCGCGAACTCAGCGCGTTTTCCGGTTTCACCGGCCCCCGGCAAGGCGGTGCGGTGACGCCGGCCACGCTGTTTCGAGGGTCGTTTGCCGGCGACCTCACCGGCAACTATGTTTCTCAGTTCCTGCTGCTGCCGGTTCCACAAGGCGCTGCGCTCACGGAACAGCGCTACCAGACGACCGTGCCGGGGGACGACCATATGCTGAACCGCGAGGACTGGCTCAACGTGCTCCGCGGCGGCGCCCCGGCCACCGCCAGCCGCTTTGAGCCGGAACCCCGGTTTATCACCACCGCTCGCGACCTTGGTGAATACGTCCACCGGGATTACACCTATCAGACCTATCTCCAGGCCGCGCTGATCCTGCTCGGCTTGAGCGAGCCACTGCGCGCGGGGAACCCGTACAACACCAGCGCCACCCAGGGAGGTTTTGTCACGTTCGGAGCGGCGGAGGTGCTATCTCAGATCGGTGACGTGGCCCTGCAGTCGCTTCGTGCCGCGTGGTACCAGAAGTGGCAGGTCCACCGGAGGCTGCGGCCTGAGGTGTTTGGGGGTCGCGTCCAGTTCACGCGCTCCGGCGAGCGGTCTTACCCAATCAATAGCGAACTGCTCAATTCGCCGGTATTGGACGCCATTGCAGACGCCAACAACGGGGAATACTGGCTGCCGATGGCCTACCCCGAGGGCTCACCGACCCACCCCGCCTACCCCGCTGGGCACGCGGCGATTGCCGGCGCCTGCGTCACGGTGCTCAAAGCATTCTTTGACGGCAGCAGCGTCATTCCGGAGCCGGTTGAGGTTGTGCCCGGCTCCGACGGACAGGCGCTTCAACCCTATAGCGGCACGGAGGTTCTCACGGTTGAAGGCGAGCTCAACAAGCTGGCCAACAACATCGCCATCGGCCGCAACCTGGCCGGCGTCCATTGGCGTACCGACGGCACCGACGGAATATTGCTGGGCGAGGACGTTGCCGTGCGCATGCTGCGCGACCTGCGGCAAACCTACAACGAGGTCGCGGGCGAAATTCGATTCACCGGTTTTGCCGGCAACACGATCATTATTTGAGGACGTTCATGCGACCAACGTCTCATGGCGCTTGAGCAACGACCGGTATCAGGTCACGGCTTTTGTCGACAATGCGTCGGACGACGTTGCCGCGTCAGGCGCCTCTGACATGGTTTTCTCCCAGTACCCCACGTCCACCCACTGGTCGAACTTCCGACCGGTCTGACGAAAATGAGCGACTTTGGTGAAGCCCAGCTTTTCGTGCAGCGCGACGCTGGGATCGTTGGGCAGCGCAATCCCCGCAAGCACCGCGTGGACACCCTGCCCCTCCAGGCGCTGGAGTAAAGCGCACATCAGCCGCGTGCCCATGCCCTGGCCTGCGGCCTCGGGCGAGAGATACACCGTACTCTCCACGGTGTGTCGATATGCCTGCCGCGGTTTCCAGCGGGTTGCGTAGGCGTAGCCGGCGATGCTCTCGTTGCTTTCACCCAGCAGCCAGGGAAAATCGGCCGTGGTGGCCGCGATCCGGCGGGCCATCTCGCTGACAGCGAGCGGTTCGGTTTCAAAGGTCGCCAGGCTATGTGCAATGTAGTGGTTGTAGATCTCACACAGCGCCAGCGCGTCAGCTTCAGTCGCGTCTCGAATCATCGGCGCAGCTTAGCGTGTTTGCTGTGCGCGCCAACATATACAAAACCCTCGTTCTGGCGCTGCTTTCCGATCCATCGCGGCGATGGCACCGGTGAGATCGGCACCCACAAAAAAGGCCGCGCCCCTCCCGGGACGCGGCCTTTAAGACGTCGCGAGCTGCGGCGGCTTAGCCTACAAAAGCGTTGCGCTCAGGCTTGTCAGCGGGCGCGGCCTCACCCTTCATCCACGCCAGCATGGTGTCGGCGTCGGAAACCTCAAACGGGTCGCTCGGGCAGTTGTCGCCGAAATCTGGCTCGACAAACACTTTCTCGATGGTGCTGTCATTCACCAGCATCGAGTAGCGCCAGGAACGCATGCCAAAACCCAGGTTGTCCTTATCGACCAGCATGCCCATTTTGCGGGTGAACTCACCGCTGCCGTCCGGCAGCATTTTGACCTTGTCCGCGCCGATGTGCTTGCCCCACTGGAACATGACAAACGCGTCGTTCACCGACAGGCAGTAAATCTCATCGACGCCCTGCGCAGCAAACTGGTCAGAAAGCTCTTCATAGCGTGGCAGGTGCGTTGAGGAACACGTCGGGGTGAAGGCTCCGGGCAGCGCAAAGATGATGACTTTTTTGCCGGCAAAGATGTCGTCTGAGGTCGTGTCCTGCCACTTGAACGGATTGTCTCCGCCGATCGACTCGTCACGGACGCGGGTTTTGAATACTACGCTTGGGACCTTCTCGGGGGTCATCTGGGATCTCTCCTGAAGTGTGATGTAAAGAGCGAAATAAGGGTGCTGGCGGCGGCCAGCAAATTAACCGCGGTAAGCTATCAATTCGACGTTTTCGATTGAAATAGTTTATATCTATGGGCGTGATAGGCCTGCTGCATAACGTCGACGGCAATCCGCCGCCAAGGCGCTCACAGGCCGTGTCAGACCTTCGTCAGGGGGCCGCCACCTCCGTTGCCACGGCGGGACCGATATGTCGATTGAAGAAATCCAGCTTGGCCTGGAAAAAGTCGCGTCGGGTTGCCGGATTGACAAACCCATGCCCCTCACGCCGTTCCACAACTAGGGAGAATGGCCTGTCAGCCTCGGTTAACGCCTCCACCAGACGCGTCGACTGAATGGGTGGGGCCCGTTCGTCACGCTTGCCGTAGGAAATCATCAGCGCTGCCTTGATCGCCGCAACGTGGTTCACCGGAGACTGCTGATAATGAAGCTCCGGGTCCGTGCCCAGCGCGAGCTTCAGGTATTCAACGCCTCCCCGAACATCCGGGATATCCCCCGAGCGAAACATCAACGCCATGTCGTAGACGCCGACGTGGCCAACTGCGCATTTATAGAGGTCCGGCTCCCGGGCGACGCTCATCAGAGCCGAATACCCGCCAAAGCTGCCACCTGAAATACAAACGCGTTGAGGGTCGACAAGGGCCTGTTCAATGCCCCAGCGCACGCCGTCGGTGATGTCATTCTGAATCGCCGTTCCCCACCGGCGATGCCCGGCTCGCTCAAATGCCAGGCCATAGCCTCCCGATCCGCGATAGTTGACCTGCAGCACCTGAAAGCCCCGATTGGCCAGCATCTGCACCTCGGGCTGGTAGCGCCAGTTGTCTCGCGGACCGTGGGGTCCACCGTGCACCTGCACCACCGTCGGCAGAGGCCCCAGGGCTCCGACCGGCCGTGTGAGATAGCCCTCGATCTCCTGTCCGTCCCGGGCCGCAAAGGTAATCGGTTGCATCGGAGCAAGGTCGTTGGGTTCAAGCCATCGCCGTGAGCTCAGGAGGTAGTCGACCTTAAGCTTGTTGGTCTGCAGCATGAAATAATCGCCGGGGTTTCGATCAGCGGTGACCCACAAAACGGCTTCTTCCCCACCTCGCGTCCAGCTCGCGACGGTCATGAACTGTTCCGTAAAAGCCGCCTGAACCTTGGACAGAGCCTGGCTTTCCGGGTGATCGGGATCGAGATAGGTGCACTTCGGCATCGCGGCCTCAAAACACACGCCGAGCACGGTGAACTGATCGCTTCCCATCACTACCCGACCCGCATCGTAATTAGGATCGGCAATGACCGGCTCGACTGCGCCGGATTCCATATCGATACGGACGAGCGAGATGGTGTCAAAGCCGACATTCGTCAGCGCCAGCACGCCGCTGCCGTCCTCGCTGACGCTCACGGCCCGAAGGTGCTGCTCAAGGCTTTCCGCCTGCATCAGAAGTCGCCAATCGGCGGATTTTTTGCCCCGTACATGCAGCACCGCGCGCCCCTCTGGGTCAGTGCCGAACGACGCCCAGTGACTCATCTTCGCGTTGGTGACGGCCCGCGCCTGCGGAACCGGCAGACGAGTCACCGCACGTTTAGTCCCGTTAATGATGTTCAGCTGATAAACCGTCGGTATCGCGGCCATCTGGTTGGCAAAGGGGTAGGAGATGATCAGCGCATGCTTTTTGTCGTCCGGCAGCGGATGCAGCACACCGCCCCAGGCGCGCTCGCCGTCAGCTTTCCGGATTTTGCTGCCCGTGCCCATTTCGCCGACCCGATACCCGAAAACCAGCTTTCGTCGACCGCCGTCCGCGTCCATGGCGAATAGCTCACCGAAATCCGCCACCCGGTCGTTGTCTGATTGTCGCGAGAGGATTTTCGCGAGCACGCGGTCATTGCTGGCCCAATAGAGCTGACCGACCTGCTGTCCCAAATCCATCCGGATCGAGGACATCACGGCCATTTTTTGCCGGTCGATGACCACCAGCGCGTTCTGATTACCCGCTGGAATCAAAGCCGCGAGGTAACTACCGTCCGGCGATATGCGCAGCGAGCGGTATTCCGCGGGACGAACAAAGTCGTCGAGCGAAACTGGGGTGGTGATTCCCACCAACGGCGAAGTGAGCAACAGTGCGGAAAGTAGGCAACGAGTGAGCATGGAGCTCCTTTTCATGCATCGGGAATTAACCCCCGCAATAATAGCAACCTCCCTCGGTGGGCTGTCCAGTGAAAACCGAATACCCAACGACGAAAAATCTGAAATCAGACTTCGGGATTTTGGTGACGTGACCTTCACGGTCGGCGCGAAATCATGATGATTTAGCTAATCCAGGTACGGAGATGGGCCTCAGATTCCTGATGTTTCCGCTTTGGTCGCTCCTCTTGTGTTTCGGCTGTGCCGCCGAAGAAAGGGAGGAGGTTTATCAGCAGCGCTCACCCAACCGCGACGGTATTGGCAAGGTCTATATGGGCCGGGAGATCTCGCACGTCATGGGGCACCTCGGGGCTCGGTGGCTGGAGCGACCCGAGCGAGTGAGCGAGGAGCGTACAGACCTGCTGGTTCAGAACCTGCCGCTGGAGCCCGACGACGTCATTGCCGATATTGGCGCAGGCACCGGGTATTTCTCCTTCCCGATGGCAGCTCGCGTGCCGGAAGGCAAGGTTTTGGCCGTGGATATCCAGCCTGAGATGCTGGCGATCATCGAGCAACGTAAGCGTACCGCCGCGGTGAACAACATCGACACGGTGCTCGGCACCGAGCGCGACCCGGGGTTGCCGGAAGCCGCGGTTGATCTAATCCTCATTGTGGACGCGTACCACGAGTTTTCTTATCCACGCGAAATGGGGCTGGGTCTGGCGCGCTCACTCAAACCCGGAGGGCGCCTGGTGCTGATCGAATACCGGGGGGAAGATCCGAGGGTGCCAATCAAACGCCTGCACAAGATGACGGAGCAGCAGGCAAAAAAAGAGATGGCGGCGATCGGACTGACCTGGGAACGTACGCTGTCACTCTTGCCTCAACAGCACTTCATGATTTTCCGCCGCCCGGTCAACAGCTGACCCGCTCGCCGCGAAACCCGACTCACCGTCGAACATACCGGCTTTTCACGCTTTACCGACGTCTCTGACTATCCCTTTGGATGGCGGGAATTCATGGAGAAGATTGCCGCGGTGGCGCAGGCCACCGCTTAGCGGGAGTTGGAGATGCCGGCAATCTTTTCTGATTCGCCCTCGATGCTTCGCCGGCGGAGCGGCGTCAGCACCTCGCTAGAGACCCAATAGATGTCTTCGTTGCTCGTGTAGAACAGGTAACGGCCATCCAAGCTCACAAAAGGGCAGAGTTCGTGGCCAGCGGTATTGATGCCAGGCCCGAGAGGCACCGCATCACCCCAGGAGGCATCCTCCCGGCGAAAAGTCACGTACAGATCTCCGCGCCCCTGACCACCGGCTCGCGTGCTGGAAAAGATCAGATAGCTGCCGTCAGCGGCGATAAAAGGATCGGCGTCGAAGGACGGGCTGTTCACCGATTCGGGCAGCTGGGTCACGGTTACCGCATTTCGGCTCTCCACGCCTGCGGCCAGGTAAAGATCGGGGTTGTCCAGGTCGTTGGTGTGCATCGTCGAGGCAAACGCCAGCGTCCCGAGGTTGGTAAAGGATGCGTAGTACTCGTGACCGGCGGTATTAACGGGCGCGGGCAGAAGCCGTGGATCACTCCAACCATCCCTGCGGCGTTCGATGTATCCGATATCGTAGGTGTCTTGCCGGACGCCATTCGCGGCCCGGGTTGTGATGAAGTACAGCCGAGATTGATCCGGTGAAAACATCGGATCGTTGAAGCCAGCCTTTGGGTCACTGAGCAGGACTTCAGGCGGTGTCCAGCGCTCACCGTCAAACCGGGTGACGCGGATTTCGTCACGCCCCCCCAGCGCTACGCCATAAAACATCTCCCGGCCGTCCGCGGAGAACACCGAGCCGTATTCATACTGGTCCGGCAGCGATACCACGCCAGGAGCAAACACCTGAGGATCAGGGCCCGGCGACGCTTCGCCGAGGTAGCTTCCCGTGGCCGGGGGCAACAGGGATCGGCGCACCAGCTCGGCGCGCAGCACCGCCTCGTTCTCCAGCCGATGGACCAGCCAGCGTGCGGGGAAGCCAGCCACTTCCGCCAGGGCGGCAACCCGGCCCTGCCCTAAAAACAGCGTATCGGGCTGCTCAGCGGCGATGGGGTCTTCATAAGCCTGTGTCGCCGGAATAATCCGCCAGCCTGCTTCTCGCAACGCCGCCACCAGATCACCGATGAACAGCGCCGCGAGGTCGTTTTCGTGCAGGAGCAGCACGTGGCGTGGTGATCGACCCAGCGTTTCCTGGGCAATCCGATCGTAGAATTCGATTCCCTGCATCAATACCGACAGATACACCTCACGCCACGCATCGCGGTCGAAAGCGATGCCAAGCCGACGCTGCTCACCCAGCAGCGCCTCCAGATACCAGTCGTAGTTGTCGATGGTGACGTACCCGTTCTCAAGACCGAGCTGCTGAAGACCTTCCACAATCGCATCACGGCGCTCTCGGGGGCGTCCCTCGTGGAGGTATGGAAATCGAAACCGCGGCACGTACGCTGGGAGCCTCGACAGCACCTGATGAGCCTCAGAAACGTCGTCGAGAAATGCTTTTGGCGTGACTCGGTTGGCCGAGGGATGGCTATGCGAGTGATTGGCGATCGCATGACCGGCCTCAGCGTATTGCCTGAGCCGCGCCACGCCCGCGGGATCATCGAGCTTCCCCGAGTTGGCAAAAAACATGGCGCCATCCACCTTCGCCTTTCGGAGCGCCTCGATCAGCATCTCGGTACGCTCGACGCCGGTCAGCAGCGCACCGTCGCCACGGGGCGCGTCATCGAAGGTCAACGCGATTTCTCTTGGCCTTGGCTCTTCGGCGTCTGCGGCTCCGGCTGGCAGCGGTGCCAACGCCGCAGCAGAAATCATCAGCAAAACGATCGTCGGAAAATGGTGCATGGCGATGGCTCAAGCGAGAACGCCGCTGACTTTACCAGGGAACCCGAAGTCGAGCGTTAAGGCGCCAGCTCCGGATGGGCTTTGACCAGCGTCGCGGAAGCGACCTGTCGCCAGGCGGCGGTCAGCAGCTCGGCAAGCCGCGCATCCGGCAGGCCGTCCAGACTGACGCCGAGCCAACCCTGAGCCGCCCAGCCCACATCGTGAAAGCGGTCGGGGTGAGTGGCCAGCAGTGCCTCCCGGTCGGCGGCGGACAGTTTGACGACGCAGCGACCCGGCTGTCGGCCGACGGTGGCAAAGATTTTGTTTTTGACGCGAAAGGAGGACTGTTCGAAATGGGGCTTCTCCTCGGCTGAAGGAAGCACCAGCGCCAGCGCGCGCACCCGAACCACATCCTGATTGTCAGTGGGGTCTTTCGCCATCGTTGAGCTGGCCAGCTTTTACCGGCCTCTTCGGATCATCGTCACGCCGACACAGGCTGCCCAGCATACCTGAATCGAATAGATCACCAGCGCCGTGGAGACATCCATCGCGTTGCCGCCTGCGGCAAGGACGCCGACTGGCACCACGCTGGCAAGAAGGCCGAGGCCGGCCAGCCAGGGCTGCCGAGGCACTTTTCTCAGCAGCTGAATCGACCACAGCATATAGGCGAGCGCGATCGCATACACCGCCAGCTTCGCGAGTGCCTGATTGAGGTCCCAGGCGAAGTCAAATATGTCGTGACCAATTTCGTCCTCGCCGCGTGCCGCCAGGCTCGGAAAAACAAAGCCGTTCACCACCGCCGCGAGACTGTTGGCGATCGCGGCAGCCAGATAACAAATCAGACCTGTCAGCACTGGCAGGTGGCTCAGCCCGAGCCCCGAAGCAAAGTGAACCAGGCCGGTGGCGAGGGCAACAACCATGAGCAGCATGACGCCATGAACCATACCCGCAATGCCAGTCATGCCGGCCACGCTCGTGGGGTGGTGGGTCATAAAGAAGACGGTTCCGAGCGCCGCACCCACCAGCAGATAGCCGAAGCTCTTGTGGTGCTCCGTCCGGCCCGGGGCTGCGTCTGTGTTAGTTTCTCGTTGGTCCATTACTGCTCCGCGCTGTCATGAAAGCCATGCAAGGGTGCCTGAGACACCCCGCCAACCCCAAGGGATACGGCCTCCCGAACGTCTGTTACCGGACAACTCGCGCCGATTGTCCGGGTTCGAACCTGTGATCGAAGCCGTCGACCGACGCAAGCTGCGCACGCGCAAGGCCATCATTCAGGCCTTCAACGAACTTTTTTTTGAGGGTGAACTTGAAGAAATTCGGGTACCGGACATCGTCGATCGAGCGGACGTCGGGCGCTCGACGTTTTACGAACACTTCGGGAACGCCCAGCAGGTGTTCCTGGCCGCCTTTTCCTACCCGCTGTCGACGCTGGCAGCGGTGCTCGCCGGCGATGGCAATGCCGCGGAGCTGGAAACACTGTTAGAGCACCTATGGGACAACCGCAGTCGCGCCCGCAAGACGTTTGCGGGGCGCGGGCGGGAACAGATCGGCCGGCTACTCCGTCAGCTTCTTGAAGAACGGTGCCGAGATCTTCCAGGCGATCGGAGATTGAACCCGGTCCAGGCTGTCGCCCGAACTGAGCAGGCTATGGGGCTGCTGCGTGCCTGGCTACTCGGAGAACTCGCCTGCTCGCGCGACGAGCTCAAGCACGCGATTATTGGGATCGCTGCCTGACCCGATAAGTCAGAACGGTTTGGTTGCGCCCAGGAACGCCACGCTCAGGATGCCCACCCAATACATGTAAGCCACCTTCCGAGAGTTCCGGATCGATGTCTCCAGCTTGTTCTCTACTGCCGGGTTGTCACCATGGGCCGCCAGCTCGCGAAACATCATGGTCCACTCGCGCATCACAAAGCGCAGATACAAACCGATGCACAGCATCAGGGCGTAGATCAGGATCTTCCAGCTGTACCAGTAAAAGCCTTCCATCGCCTTAAAGGGACCATAACCCAGCAGTGAGCTGATGGCGGAGATGATCAGTGCCGGGATCACGACAAATCGAATGGCCTCGTCGATTTTGGTCAGGCGAATGCCGGTATCGGTCTCACGGTACACGAAGGCGGCCCAGCACAGGGCCAGCCAAACCCCGAAAACGACCCACATTCCGGTGAGCCACATGCCGCCCAGCGGCTGGACGCCCCAGAAATGGCCCATATGAAGCCCCAGCGGCAGCAGCAGGATAATACCCGTACGCGCGAGGATATCGATCCGATAAGCGGTTTCCATATGCCGCCGACGCTCCTCCATGCCGAGCTTTCGGTTGACCACGTTGTAAGACTTTTGAAAAACGCCCCACTCGCCGCCGAGCCAGTAAACCATAGCCACGATGTGCAGCCAGCGAAGAACCGCCAGTTCGCTGATCCCCATGAATCGACTCCGTTGCTTATTTCACGAATTGTTATAGGACTATAACATTTCAAATCGCCCGACCACACGCCCAATTCGATGAATTTTGAACCGTTCCTAAACGGCCCTACGTAGTTACCGAAATGTGATGCGGGCTTTGCGGATGGGTTACTCGGTTGAGTGCCCGGACAATGCGCCCCATGAACACTCAAGCCGCTACGTACAATGACGCGATCGTCCGCAAAATGGCGATCATGACCGTGGTCTGGGGAATCGTCGGTATGACGGTTGGCGTATTGATCGCCGCCCAGCTTTACTGGCCCGCGCTGAACTTCGATCTGCCGTGGCTCACCTACAGTCGACTGAGGCCGCTGCACACCAACGCGGTGATCTTTGCGTTCGGCGGAACCGCGCTGATGGCCACGTCCTTTCACGTGGTTCAGCGCACCTGCCACACGCGGCTTTTTTCAGACGGGCTGGCCAGCTTCGTGTTCTGGGGTTGGCAGCTGGTCATCGTGGCGGCTGCGGTGTCGCTGCCGCTAGGGCTGACCCAAAGTAAAGAATACGCTGAGCTGATCTGGCCGATCGATTTGCTGATCGCCGTCGTCTGGGTCGCCTACGCCATCGTCTTTTTCGGCACTATCGCCAAGCGCCAGGTCAAACACATCTATGTGGCGAACTGGTTCTACGCGGCGTTCATCCTGACGGTGGCGGTGCTACATATCGTCAACAGCCTGGCTATACCTACCAGTTTGACGCATTCCTACCCGATCTATTCGGGCGCAATCGACGCGATGGTGCAGTGGTGGTACGGACACAACGCGGTGGGCTTTTTCCTGACCGCCGGCTTCCTGGGCATGATGTACTACTACGTGCCCAAGCAAGCCAACCGACCCATCTACTCCTATCGGTTGTCCGTCGTGCACTTCTGGGCCCTGATCTCGATTTACATGTGGGCCGGACCGCATCACCTGCACTACACATCGGTCCCCGACTGGGCCCAGTCTCTCGGCATGGTGTTCTCACTGATCCTGCTGGCACCGAGCTGGGGCGGCATGATCAACGGGATCATGACGCTCAGCGGCGCGTGGGACAAGCTGCGGGACGACCCGATCCTGAAGTTCATGATCGTGTCCCTGTCGTTCTACGGCATGTCGACCTTCGAAGGACCGATGATGTCGATCAAGACCGTCAACGCGCTGTCCCACTACACCGACTGGACGATTGGCCACGTGCACTCCGGCGCTCTTGGTTGGGTCGCGATGATGACGGTCGGCGCCATGTACTGCCTGATTCCGCGGGTCTTCGGCAAAGAACAGATGTACAGCATCCCGATGATCAACGTGCACTTCTGGACCACCACGATCGGCATCGTGCTCTACACGGTTTCCATGTGGATCGCCGGTATTTCCCAGGGACTGATGTGGCGGGCCACCAACCCTGACGGGACGCTGACCTACACGTTCATCGAGTCGCTGGTCGTGACCTACCCGTACTACCTGATGCGCCTCGGCGGCGGACTGCTGGTGCTGGTCGGTATGTTCCTGATGGCCTGGAACGTCTGGAAGACGGTTAAGGCCTCCAGCTCTGACGAGAGCCCGGTGCTGGCTCCCGCAACGGCAACATAAGGCAAGCTGCAAATGAAACACGAAAAGATTGAGAAGAACGTTGGCCTGATGGGCATCCTGATCATCGCGGTGATCAGCGTGGCCGGCCTGGTCGAGATTGTTCCGCTGGCAACCCAGGCGCAGATTATCGAGCCCGCCGAGGGCATCGAGCCCTACACGCCGATCCAGCTGGCCGGCAGAGACATCTACGTCCGGGAAGGCTGTTATGTGTGCCATTCGCAGCAGGTGCGCCCGTTTCGCAGTGAGACCGAGCGCTACGGCCACTATTCGCTGGCCGGCGAATCGGTCTACGACCGGCCCTTCCAGTGGGGTTCGAAACGGACCGGGCCGGACCTGGCTAGGGTCGGCGGTCGCTACAGCGATCAATGGCACCAGGTGCACCTGATCAACCCGCGCGACGTGGTGCCCGAATCCAACATGCCGGGTTATCCCTGGCTGAGTAGCGCCATGATCGACGGCGAGGTGATCGCGGGGCGGATGAACGCGCTCCGGACCTTAGGCCACCCCTACAGCGACGAGGAAATCGGCGGCGCTCCCGCCGCCCTCCAGGGCGTAACCGAGATGGAGGCCCTGATCGCCTACCTGCAGGGGCTGGGCACCAACATCGGCCGTGGCGCCCTGCGCCAGCAAGGCCAGCCGGTGGCAGACGCCGGTTCACCCGCCGCCGGTGATGCCGGCGCAGGAGGTGCCCAATGATGGCTGAAGCACTCGACCTGGGACTGATTCGCGGCATCATCACCGCCGTATTGCTGGGAGCGTTTATCGGCATGGTTTTCTGGGCCTACAGCACCCGACGCGAAGGGGAGTTTGAGGAGGCATCCCGGATGCCGCTGGATGACCAACCGGAAGACAACCGGAGCGAAGGTATGCAAACGCGCCGCTCCGACTGGGAAATGGAAGGAAACAACCGATGACGATGAGCAGCGGCTGGCACTGGTATGTGGCGGCGATCACACTGATTAATATCATTGCCTGTATCTGGCTCATCCTCTGGTCTTCTCGTCAGGGTGACGCGGCTAAGGCCAACAGCGACACCCTGGACCACACCTGGGACGAAGACCTTTGCGAGCGGAACAACCCGCTGCCGCGCTGGTGGCTGTACCTCTTCGTCGGCACCATCATCTGGGGCCTGGGCTATCTGGTTTACTACCCGGGGCTGGGCGCTTACCCAGGCGTGGGCGGCTGGAGCCAGAAAGGCCAATACCAGGCTGAGCGCGCCCGAATTGACGCGGTCTACCAGGAGAAATTCGCCACGCTGGCGGCGCTGGACTATCAGGCCCTGAGCCAGCATGCTGACGGCATGGATATCGCCGGCCGACTCTATGGCGCCAACTGCGCGACCTGCCACGGATCGGACGCTAGGGGCGCAGTCGGTTTCCCGAACCTCGCCGACAACGACTGGCTCTACGGCGACTCCCCGCAGGTGCTGACCCACTCGATCACCCTGGGGCGTCAGGGGCTGATGCCGGGCTGGGCTGCTGCCCTCGGCGGTGACGAAGGCGTTCGCCAGACCATGGAGTACGTGAAGTCGCTGTCCGGCATGGACCACGACGCGGCGATGGCCGGCGATGGCCAAGCCCGGTACAACACGGTGTGTGTCGCCTGTCACGGCGCCACCGGCACCGGCATGCAGGCGCTGGGCGCGCCCAATCTGACCGACGGCATCTGGCTCTACGGTAACTCCGACGACGCGCTCTATGAGTCTATTGCGGTGGGCAGAAACGGGGTGATGCCCGCACACCAGACGCTGCTCAGCGAAGAGGAAATCAAGCTGCTCGTGGCGTACGTCATGTCTCTCGGCGGCGGCGAAACCAACGCCACCGGAGCGCCCTGAAGCCGAGGTCGGGCGTCAGCCCGGCCTTTGAGCGCAAAGGCACCGATCGACCATGGCTAAACACTGGAACTGGCGCCAACGCAGCATCGCCGTCATCGTCTGGCCCTCGTTTCTGATGGCCAGCGTGGCGACACTGCTGTTTTTCGCCAAGATAGACCCGGCGCTGCTGCTCTCGGCTTTTGTCTTTCAAGTTGAGATGAGCAATCAGGCTGTCTATTCGCTGGGCTTTTTCTTTTTCTGGTTGATCTGTGCCGGCGCGTGCACCCTCAGCACCTGGCTGATTCGCACGGAACGGCGAATGGACAGCTTCCCCGAGGTGCCGCCCGACCTGCCTGTGGACCCGGAGCTATGACCACCGCCACGCCGACCAAGCGCGGCAACTCCAAGCGGGACGCGATACCCGTTGAGGTCAGCGGATCGCTTTATCAGAAAGAGTCCAAGATCTACGTCAAAGACGTTAAGGGACGCTTCGCCCGCCTGCGAAACATTGCCATGGTGGCCCTGCTGGGTCTGTTTTACGGCGTGGTTTGGCTGACGTGGGAGGGGCGCCAGGCGGTGCTTTTTGACCTCCCGGCTCGCAAGTTCTACATCTGGGGGCTGACGCTCTGGCCGCAGGACTTTATCTACCTGGCCCTGCTCCTGCTGCTGCTGGCGCTGAGCCTCTTTTTCTTCACCGCGCTGGCCGGCCGCTTGTGGTGTGGCTACGCCTGCCCACAGACGGTCTGGACCGAAGCGTTCATGCTGATCGAGCGTTGGGTTGAGGGCGACCGGAATCGCCGCATGAAGCTGGATAAGGGGCCGCGCAACAGGACGTTCCTGCTGCGCAAGAGCACCAAACAGTTTCTATGGCTTGCCCTGTCACTCTGGACCGGCATGACCTTCGTCGGCTACTTCATGCCGATCCGGGAGCTGGCCGCGGGTATCGTCAGCTTCAACCTGCATCCCTGGGCCTGGTTCTGGTTCCTGTTCTATGGCTTCGCCACCTACGGCAACGCGGGCTTTCTTCGCGAGCAGGTTTGCAAGTACATGTGCCCCTACGCGCGTTTTCAGAGCGCGATGTTCGACAATGACACGCTGATCATCGCGTACGACGAAAGCCGCGGTGAGCCGCGCGGCGGACGCAAGAAAAAGGTCGACCACCGTGCTCAAGGCCTCGGCGACTGCATCGATTGCACGCTCTGTGTCCAGGTGTGCCCCACCGGGATCGATATCCGGGACGGGCTGCAGTATGAGTGCATCGCCTGTGCGGCCTGCATCGACGCGTGTGACGAGGTCATGGACAAGATGTCCTACCCTCGCGGCCTGATTCGGTATACCTCCAACAACGCCGTGCGTGGCGGCAAAGCGCACGTGCTGCGCCCAAGGATGATTGTTTACGCGGTGCTGCTGGTTGTCATCAGCGTCAGCCTGGTGACCTCGGTCAGTACACGAACGCCGCTGCGGATGGAGGTTATTCGGGACCGCAATGCGCTCTATCGTGAGCTCGCTGACGGGCGTATCGAAAACGTCTACACCCTGCGGGTGATCAACATGACCGAACAGAGCGAAAGCTATGAGCTCGTTTTGTCGGGTAACCCTCAGCTGACCATCGACAGCCCGCAGATCACCGTGCCTGCCAATCAAACCGCCGCTTTTCCGCTGCGCATTCAGGCAGCACCCGAGGCGGGTATGGGCAGCATCCCGATCCAGCTTTCGCTGACCAGTCAGACCAACCCTGACGATCAGGTCATTCGTGACAGCAAATTTTTTCTGCCGGTGAAATCATGAAACCAACCCAAACCTCCTCTGCCGGCAGCCGCTGGTACCAAGAATCCGCGATGAAAGTGGTCGCCGGCGTACTCATTGCCACGCTGATGTCCGGTGTAACGATGCTTTCGCTCGCGCTGAGCAGCGATGATCCGCTGGTTATCACCGACGGCCAGTATCAGGAGCTGCGCGATGAGTTTCGTCTGACGGAGCCTCGCCCGGACGATGACGGCTGAAGCGATTCTGCGTCCATCATCCCGCGAGCAGCATATCGTGCTGAGCGACGGGCTGATCCAAGAGGGTACGTGCTTTCACTGCGCGGAACCGATCCCCCCCGGTCTGGACCTGTCGGTGAGTTACCGCGGCGAAGACCGGCGCGTTTGCTGCACCGGCTGCCAGGCGGTGGCCGAACTGATCATCAGCGGGGGCCAGGGTGACTACTACGAATATCGTGAAAGCCCGGCCGCCAGTCCCCAGCTTCAGGCAACCGAGACGGACTGGCAGGCGTTTGACGGCCAGGAAACGGTGGATAAAGACGGACAGGCTGAGGCAACTATCTGGATCGATGGTATCCACTGCGGTGCCTGCGGCTGGCTGATCGAGACCCAGCTGAAGGCAATCCGCGGCGTCCACTCCGTCGGCGTCGACCAACAGACCGGCATCACCCATCTGCGATGGTCCAATGAGTTTGTCCAGCAGAGCACGTTGCTCGAAACCATTGCAGCGCTTGGCTATCAACCCCACCCGCTTTCCGGCAGCGAGCTTGACGAGAGCCTGGCCCGCGAACGTGCAGCGTTCCTCAAGCAGCTTGCGGTGGCGGGTTTGGGCATGATGCAGGTCTCCATGTTTGCCATCGGCACGTATTTTGGTCCAGAAAACGGGATGGACCCGGCGGTCGAGCGGCTGCTGTATCTCGTGTCGATGGTGGTTGCGGCGCCGGTGGTTTTCTACTCCGGCGTGTCCTTTTTTGCCGGCGCCGTCCGCGCCCTCCGGGCCCGCCAGCTGAACATGGACGTACCCGTGTCCATTGCGCTGCTGCTGGCCTTCGGCGCGAGCACCATCAACTTTTTCCGCGGCGACGGGCCCATGTATTTTGAGTCCGCCACCATGTTTGTGTTTCTGCTCCTGGCCGCACGCTTTATTGCGATGGGCGTCCGACACAAGGCGGTCGATGCGCAGCGGGCGCTCCTGCCGATGTTGCCCGACGCGGTGATCAAGATTATCGAAGATGGGCCGGCGCTCCAGGAAGTCAGCGTCCCCCGCGCCAGCCTTCAGCCGGGCGACCTCATCCGGGTTAGACCCGGGGACGCCATCGCAGCGGACGGGGTGATCGAAAGCGGCGCCACGACCATCAATGAGGCGCTGATGACCGGGGAATCACACCCCAGGACTGGCGCAGTCGGCGAGCTGGTGCTCGCGGGCAGCGGCAATATCGATGGCAGCATTACGGTACGAATCACCCGCGCGGGCCGGGACTGCACCCTGTCCCAGGCCGCAGACCTTCTCAACCGCGCTCGCCTCAGCAGACCGCAACAGGTGCTCACCGCCAATCGGGTTTCCAGCGTGTTTGTCGCCTGCCTGCTGCTGGTTGCTACCGGCGTATTCTTTTTCTGGCTGCCGGCAGGCTTCGAGCGGGCTTTCAGCACCACGCTGGCAGTCCTCGTCGTGACCTGCCCCTGCGCGCTCTCGCTCGCCATACCGGCGGCGCTATCCGCGGCCACAACCCGCCTCGCCCGGGACGGCCTGCTGGTCAGCCGGCTCGACGCGCTGGAAGTACTGCCGCGGGTCACGTGTGCGTTGATCGACAAAACCGGAACCTTGAGTGAGGGACGGCCGGGAATCAGCGCCGTCCGGCTGAATAGCTCTCACCCGAAGGCCATAGACCGGGCCACGCTGCTCGACTGGATGGCTGCACTGGAGAAACACAGCAACCACCCGCTCGCCGCAGCCTTCCGAGGCATTCGGAGCAGCGCCCAGGCAGACGCGGTATCGGCGGTCGCCGGGCAGGGCATTCAGGGAAAGATTGAGGGTCGCAACCTCAAGCTGGGTAGCGCTGCCTTTACCGGCGACGTCACCCAGGCAGACGAACCGCTGATCCTCGCGGACGAAACCGGTGTTCTGGGCTGGGTTGAGGTCACCGACCCCTGGCGGGAGGATACGGCCAAGACGCTCAGCCGCCTCGCTGCCGCCGGAATCAGGATCGTTATTGCCAGCGGGGATCACGACAAGCGGGTCCAGCGCGCCGCCGCCGAACTGGGCATTCGATTCGCTGCGGGCGAGCTGAGGCCCGATCAGAAGCTCACGCTCCTCCGTCAGCTGCAGGCTGAGGGAGAAACCGTTTTGGCGTTGGGTGACGGCGTCAACGATAGCGGGCTACTGGGTGGGGCTGATGTGTCTGTTGCGATGGCCGAGGGAGCCGACCTCGCGACCGCTGGCGCGGACGTGGTTCTGACGGGCCGCAGACTAGGGCCGCTGCTGATGTTGCTAACGGCAGCCCGCTATTGCCGCATGATCGTCCGGCAGAATCTCATCTGGGCGGTAGCGTATAACGTGATTGCGGTGCCGTTTGCGGCGGCCGGACTGATCGGCCCGGGCCTGGCAGCACTCGGGATGTCAGCCAGCTCGCTGGTCGTCATCCTCAACGCCGCCAGGCTGGCAAAAATGGATCTGGCTGCCGGCGAATCCCAATCCCCTGGCGCTGCAGACCGCAACAGCGTTCCCCAGCCACAACCGGCTTAGCTGACGACATACCAATATGAAGATACTGTTTTTATTGATACCCCTGAGCCTGATGCTTCTCAGCGTTGCCGTCTGGGGCTTCTTCTGGATGGTCCGCCATCGCCAGTTCGAGGATATGGACGCCGCCGCATGGCGGATCCTGCCCGATGACGTCACTCCAGCGAATCGCACCAACGATGAATGAACCACTGACCATCGGGGCGGCGCTCATCGCCGGTTTGGTCGGAAGCGGCCACTGCCTGGGCATGTGCGGACCGCTGGCCGCGCTGGCCGGGCTCAATCGACAGGGTCGCGGGGCGGCCGCAGCTTCGGCGCTCACCCACAATCTGGGCCGGCTGCTCAGCTACGGGCTGCTCGGCGCACTGATCGGGGCGCTGGGCATGGCTGCCGGCTCGCTCGCACCCGTCGCCGCGGCGGGCCCGGCGCTGCGCATTGCGCTTGGCGTGATCCTGGTATTGCTGGGTCTGCAGCTTGTTGCCCCGCGTTTTCGGCTCAACCCGCTCGATCTCGTCAGCCGCAAGCTGGGCGTACCGCTGTGGCGGCGCCTGCAGCCGCTGACCCTAAAACTCAACCAGCGGAAGGGATTTGCCGCCAACCTGGCGCGGGGCATGCTCTGGGGCTGGCTCCCCTGTGGATTGGTGTACAGCCTGCTGGCTCTGGCTGCGGTGTCGGGTTCTGCCACGAGTGGCTCGCTGGTCATGGTGGCTTTCGGCGTCGGCACCCTTCCCGCCATGCTGGGCGTTGGCCTCCTCGGCAGCCCGCTGGCAGGCCTGTCCAAGGCGCGCCTGAAGCCCCTGATGGGAGCGATGATGATCGCCAGCGGTTTTGCCGTGTCCGCGATGCCGGTGATGCACCTGAGCGGCGCCCATGATCATAGTCACGCTCACCAGGCGCCTCAGCCTAGCGAGGATGGCGCGCACCACGAGCATCACCGACACTAATCGATCGTGGCCTATTCCGTTTGCCGGGAAAAGTAGTCGACCTGGTGCAGCATTCGCACGAGGTGCGCAAGGTTTCTTACCCCCATTTTCTCCATGACGTGGGTTCGATGGATTTCCACCGTCCGCTGTGAGATCTCCAGATCCAGCGCGACAACTTTATTGGCTTTACCGTCGGCCACCATGCCCATGACTTGCCGCTCGCGAGGCGTCAGCGATTCGATTCGGCGCTGGATGTCTTTCATATCGGCCGCCTCGCGCTGGCCCTCGCGACATTCGTTCATCGCTGTCTGAACCCGATCCAGCAGGTCCTGGTCCCGGAAAGGCTTTGGCAGGAAGTCGACGGCCCCACGCTTCAGCGCCTCGACCGCCATCGGAATATCCCCATGGCCGGAGATAAAGATGATCGACAGTTCCTTGATACCCCGCTCCTGGAGCAGGTCCTGAAGCTCGAGCCCGCTCATCTGAGGCATCCGGACGTCCAGGATCAGTACCCCGGCATCGCCGCCGTAACCGTCCAAAAATTCTGCGGCTGACGAGAAGGTTTTGCATTCGATCGACACCGAGTCCAGCAGAAAAGCGATAGCGTCTCGCACCGCCGAATCATCATCCACCAGGTAGACAGGCGTTTGATCACCCTGCTCAGCGGCCGGGCCTTGATCCCTAGCATTCATGTTGGTATCTCCTGAGTTGGCGGCAGAGCCAGCACAAAGCGGCTGCCTCCCGCCGGGTTTTCTTCACACCAAAGGCGCCCACCGTGGCCTCGCATGATCGTGCGGCAGATCGACAGTCCAACGCCCATGCCGCTGGGCTTACTCGTGTGAAACGGCTCAAAGATCCGCTCGCGCTGATCCTCGTTTACACCGGTGCCGTGGTCAACGACGGCAACTCGCACCTCGCCATCAACCTGTTCGCTGATGACGTAGAGCCCCTGTGAGATCTGGCTTGGCCGAACCATCGACTCCAGGCCGTTCCTGATCAGATTCAGCAGCACCTGCTGAATCTGCACCGGGTCGATATCGACCGCCGGGAGGTTTTCCTCCAGCTCCAAAACAATGGGGGCACCGCTGTCGCGAGCTTCGAGCGCCGCCAGCTCCATCAGTTCACGGATCACGTCGTTGATCGGTCGCGTAGAGCGGGGCGTCTCCTCGCGGCGGGACAGCGCCCGGATGCGCTCCACCACCCTGCCCGCCCGTCGGGCCTGCTCACCGATCTGCTCCAGCGCGTAGTTGAGGCGTTCACCGTCGGGCGGATCTTTCGATAACAGCCGACGCCCAGCGTCAGCGAACGTCGCCATCGCGGCGAGCGGCTGGTTGATTTCGTGAGCTATTCCTGCACTCATCTCGCCCAGCGTGCTCGTCCGGTGGAAACTCGCCAGGGTCTGCTGGAGGTCATTGATATTGCGCCGCTCCGCCTGAAGCTCAGACTGCAGCTGATTGCGGGGCCGCAGGTCCTGCATAATCGCCACAAACAGCTGCCGGCCGTCGACCGACGCGTGTCCGACAGACAGGTGGATCGACAGCTCGTCGCCGCCCTGATGACGCCCCGTGACCTCCCGCCCGATACCGATGATCTTTCGCTCGCCGGTGCCGAGATAGCTCTCCATATACCGGTCGTGATGGGCGTGATCGTGGCTACCCATCAAAATTCGAACGTTCTGACCCTGAACCTCTTCCTCGGTATAGCCAAAAAGCGCCTGCGCACCGCTATTGAACAGCAGGATTTCGCCGCTCTCATCACTGATGATAATCGCCTCCACCGCCGCGTCCAGCAGCGCTTTCAGCAGCCCACTTTCGTCCTTGTGGCTAATCACTTCGCCCATCATGAGAATTTGGCTCTACGTAGTTTCCGAGGTGCCTTTTCGGACACCCCGTCTGGCAGACTTGCGGGCAGCAGACGTAAAGTTTGCATCAGAGTAAGAGCAGGTAGGACAACCGTGCAGCAAATTGTTATTGATATCGCTGATCCCACCAGTAAAGATCAGCCCGCGCTGGACGCTGCGCTCGCGTGCCGTTCGCCGGAATCTACGCTCGCCCTGTTCCACAATGTCTATCATAAATCAATCATGGATGACCCTGGAAATCAGGATCAGGTGCTCGACGAAGTTCGGGACCTTTTGCTGGAATCCAGGCACGGGCAGCTCGAGGAGCTGGCCAGCGATCGGCTGGGCCAGAAGGTGGCCATTCATCTAGTGTGGGCCGAGCAAGGTTGGCAGGAGCTGATTCGGTTTTCAGCACAGTCGAACGCCTCGCTGGTGGTGACCCAGACCGTTCACAAGAACCGGTGGCAACGTCTGACGCTGAGCAATGAAGATTGGGAGACCATCCGTCACTGCCCCATTCCGCTGCTTCTCGCCAGATCGGACACCGCGGATCGCTACCAGCAGGTGATCGCCGCCATCGACCCGCTGCATCTCGACGATAAACCCGCGTCGCTGGATCAGAAAATCCTCCATCACGCGAGCGGGCTGGCCAAACTTCACAGCGCACCGCTGAAGGTGGTCAATGTGGTTGTTCCCACCCAGCTCGCCCCGATGGGCGGCATGGAATCCGCTATGGCCGTCTGCGAGGTCTCCGAGCAGGTGCTCGACGCGCACAAGGAGGCCACCAGTCGGCTGATGGATGCAGAGAAATGCAGCCGCGGCGCCGACAGCCACGTGGTGGTCGGCAATCCCGAGGAAGAGATTGTCGAGCTCGCCAATGCCACTTCCGGTTCGCTGGTGGTGATGGGCGGCGTGTCGAGGACTCGACTGCAACGCCTGCTGATCGGCAGTACCGCCGAGCGGGTTCTGGACAAGCTCACCGGCGACGTGCTGATCGTTAAGCCGGCTGACTTCGGGGTCGACATGCCGGCAGTCGACGCGCTCATACAGGCGAGCATGTCACCGATGACGCGATCCTTTATCGGCTGACAGCCAGCGATCGATGGCGCTGGCGAGCCTTGCCGGCGCCCCGTCCGACAGCCGCAGATATAGCGAGGGCTCAACCAGCTCAAGTTCCATGAGGCGGATTCCGCCCTGGGTCTCGACCAGGTCCACCCTGGCGTAGAGCGGCTGCTCGTTCAGCTCTGCGAGCACACGTTCGGCTAACGCTGTCATGGGCGCCTCGGCGGCGACGGCATCTAGCTGACCGCCATGCTCCTCCTGGACCCGAAAATCACCCTCCGCCGGCCTTTTGCACACCACGTGGCTGAGCTCGCCGGCAAAGTAGAACAACGAATGTTCACCCTCGCTGACGATCTCCTTTAGAAACGGCTGCAGCATACACGGGCGATCGCTGAAACAGCCCAAGGTGGCCTGCTCGACCGAACCGGGTGTCATCCGAAAGGTGTCGCGCGCGCTGGCTCCCAGCACAGGCTTCAGCACCAGCTCCTGGCAACCGAAGGAATCAAAGGCCTGATTGATCGCGTTCTGCGACAGGTCATCCAGCCAAAGCGTCGGTACAACCGGCACCTCCCTCCCCTCAAGCTCTCTGAGATACCGCTTGTCGAGGTTCCAACGCACCAACGACAGACTGTTAGCCAGCGGTGTGCCGACCGCGGCAATGGCCTCGAGCGCCGCCATAAACTGCTCGGCCGCCTCGGTGTAATCCCAGGGACTGCGAATCACGACACCGGCGTAGTCGCGCCAGTCGACACCCGCCCGCCACGACACAAACTCGGCCGTCCTGCCGAGTGCTGCCAACGGTTCAATCAACAGCTCGTCGTCGGTGACGTGCCCGTGCAGATCGTCGGTGGTCAGCAGGGCCACAGGCCGATTTTTTTTGGTTTTCACGGCTTAACTCCAGAGCTTGACGACTGCTATAATCGCGCTCCCGCAAGTCGCGGGACGCTATGGCGACCTTCGTCGGTCCCTTCGCAACGAACCATTGTGGACCCCGTCAGGCCCGGAAGGGAGCAGCGGCAACAGTGAACTCGTGTGCCGAAGTGTGGCTGGCGAAGGAAGCCACCATCTCATCGAATCACCCCAAGCGCTTCCGCCCGCCGGAGGTCGGCGCCCTCGTCCAGGTCATGGCACGTCGGCAGCAGCTCAAGCTTTAGCCTGAGGTCCGTCACGTGCGCCATCGTCTGCTGCCAGACCAAAGCGGTACCCCAGTCGATGTCGTTGAACAGCGCCTGACAGGGCGCCGCGGGAGCCACCAGATAGTAGCCGCCGTCAACGCTCGGCCCCAAAACGAGATCAGCGCCACGCTTAAGCTGACGGGAAGCCTCACGCAAGTGCTCAGGCTCCAGGTCAACAATATCTGAGCCGATGAGCATCACCTGCTGATGCCGCGCGAGCCCGTCGCTCAGGGCGTGGTGCATCCTCGCGCCCAGGTCGTCCCCGCGCTGGCGCCGGATCGTCGCCTCGAGTCCCTCCTCGTCCAGCAGGGATTCCAGCGGTTTCGACGAAGCGCCAGCCATCCAGACCTCGAGCGCAAAACCGGTTGCCGCCGCCTGCTCGAGCGTGCGTCGCAGCAGCTGCTCATAAACCGCCAGGGCGCGTTCGGCCCCAACCTCCGGAATCAGGCGGGTTTTGACCTGCCCAAGCACCGGCGCTCGGGCAAAAACCTGGATGAGCGCACTCAACCTCGCGGCGCCCGACGTTGGTAGTAATCGGCAATCCGAGCTGGACTGACGCCGAGCGTATAGGCCGCGCGGAGCGTCCACATCTCCAGCACGGTACGACCCACACCCCGCTGCTCCCAGCGTCGGCTTGAGGTGATCAGTGTCGGCCTGGCGATCAGCGGGCGTGCCTGGCGGCGCAGCCGCTTGCTGAGCTCGATGTCTTCCATCAGCGGCAGCGCAGGTATGCCGCCGATGCGCTCCAAAAGGCCACGCTGCGCAAAAATTCCCTGATCGCCGGTGGCGATGCCGGTCAGTCGTGTCCGCGCATTCATGCTCCACTCCACCACTCTCAGCTGCCAGAGGCGGCCACTCAGCCCGATTCTGAAAAAGCCCCAGGGTGCCTCACGATGGTTTTGCAGGAAGGTGAAGTGGGCCATTTCGACAACGCTGTCGGCGTGCAGCATCCAAACCAGCGGACCTTGTGCAGCCTCGATACCCGCCTGCAGCTGTCGCGCGCGTCCGGTGGATTTTGAAAGCAGCTGGTCGCAAAGCGGGTCTGCAATGGAAGCGGTTGAGTCGCTGCTGGCGCCGTCCACGACGATGACCTCGGCACCGAGGTTTCGCAGGCCTTGCAAGCCGACGAGGGTTCGCTCGATGATGGCGGCCTCATTGTGGACCGGCATCACCACACTCAGCCACGGTTCAGCGGACACAGCGCAGGGAGAGAGAATTGAAGGGCAGGATTAAAATTTTTGTTGTTGTCGTCATGGTGTTGGCCGTGGCGGCGTTTTTTCTACTCGACCTGGGTGAATACCTCTCGCTTTCGGCCCTGAAGTCGCGGCTGGCTGATTTCCGCGAATACCAGGCTGAAAATGGCGTTTTGACCGCCGGCATTTTTTTCGGTGTCTATGTGCTTGTTACCGGCTTGTCTCTGCCCGGTGCGGCTCTGTTAACGCTGCTGGCGGGCGCATTGTTTGGACTGGCAACCGGGACCCTGTTGGTGTCCTTTGCTTCCACGCTCGGCGCTACGCTCGCCTTTCTAGCGGCTCGGCTGGTGCTCGGTGACAGTGTCCGCCAACGTTTTCCCAAGGCTTTTGCCGCTTTTGACCGGGGCATGGAAAAAGAGGGTGCCTTCTACTTATTTTCGCTACGCCTGATTCCGCTGTTTCCGTTTTTTGTCATCAATCTGGTCATGGGCCTGACCAAAATCCGAACCCTGGTTTTCGCCGGCGTGAGCCAGCTTGGCATGCTGCCGGGCACCCTCGCCTACGTCAATGCCGGACAGCAGCTCGCTGCGCTCGACTCCCTGTCAGACATTGTGAGCCCGGGACTCATCGGTTCTTTTGTTGTGCTGGGGCTCGTCCCGCTGGTGGGTAAGCGGGTGGTTGAGGTGGTCCGCCGCCGCCGCCTCTATTCGCGCTTTGAAAAGCCGGCCCAGATCGATCGCAATATCATTGCCATCGGCGGCGGCTCGGCGGGGCTGGTAACGTCGTTTATCGCCGCTGCGGTGAAGGCCAAAGTCGCTTTGGTTACCGACGACAAGATGGGCGGCGACTGCCTCTACACCGGCTGCGTGCCCAGCAAATCGCTGCTGCGAAGCGCGAGGTTTATGCAGGACGTCAGGCAGCACCAGGCGTTCGGTTTCGCCTCTGCCAGCGCCGAGGTGGATTTCGCAGCGGTGATGGGGCGGGTGCAGAAAATCATTCAAACCATCGAGCCACACGACTCGCCAGAGCGCTACGAATCGCTCGGGGTCGAGTGCGTCAGCGGTCACGCAAAAATTGTCTCGCCCTGGGAGGTTGAGGTGGACGGCCGGCGTCTCAGCGCCGCCAACATCGTCATCGCCACCGGCGGCAAGCCGTTTGTGCCGCCGATCGACGGGATCGACGAGTGCGACTACCTCACGTCCGATACGCTGTGGGAGCTCAGCGAGCAGCCGGACCGGCTGGTGATCCTCGGCGGCGGCCCGATTGGCTGCGAGATGGCTCAGGCTTTTGCTCGGCTGGGCAGCCAGGTTGAGTTGGTCGAGCGGGGCGAACGGCTGCTGGCGCGCGAGGACACCGACGCGGCGGAGGTCGTTCAGCAGACGTTGGTCGACAACGGAGTCAGCCTGCGGCTGCGGCACAGCGCCGTTCGGGTTGAGAACGGCAAGACGCTAATCTGCGACGGGCCCGACGGCGAGCTTTCGCTACCGTTTGATCGCCTGCTGGTAGCGGTCGGACGCCGAGCCAACACCAAAGGCCTCGGCCTGGAAGAATTGGGCATCGAGACCGAGCCCAATGGAACGGTGTCGGTCAATGATCATCTGCAGACCCGCTATCCCAACATCTACGCCTGCGGTGACGTTATCGGGCCTTATCAGTTCACCCATTCGGCTTCTCACGAGGCCTGGTACTGCGCGGTGAACGCACTGTTCGGAAAATTCCGGAAGTTTCGGGTGGACTACAGCGTGCTGCCCTGGGTCACTTTTACCGAGCCCGAGCTGGCGCGTGTGGGCCTCAACGAGACGGAAGCGCGGGAACAGGGGATCGATCACCAGGTCATCCACTATTCACTCGAGGGTCTCGACCGAGCGCTCGCCGACGAGGCGGCCCACGGCTTTGTCAAAGTCATTACGGCCGGTAAAAGCGACAAAATCCTGGGTGCCACGGTGGTCGGCCATCACGGCGGTGAGCTGCTCGCTGAGTTCACCCTTGCCATGCGCCACGGCCTGGGTCTGAAGAAGATCATGGGCACCGTACACCCCTACCCGACCTTCAGCGAGGCCACCAAATTTGCCGCCGGTCGTTGGCAGGACGCCAACAAACCCGAATGGCTGATGCCATGGCTTGAAAAATTCCATCGATGGAGCCGCTCATGAAAATCACTCAAACCATCAGTGTGGCCGCCGCGCTGGCGATGGCGATGACACTGCGCCCGGCAAGCGGCGAGGATGTGATGCCCCACCCAGGCTTCGCTGAGTACGCGACGCTGCTGCAAGGCGCGGTACGATTCAACGACGAGCGTACCGCCAGCGAAGTCGATTACGCCTGGCTCGCCGACCGCCGACAGGACCTCGAGAGCGTGCTGGACGCGCTGAGCGGCGTGACGCAGGAGACCTACACCCAATGGCCGGAAAGTGCCCAGCTGGCGTTTCTGATCAATGCGTACAACGCTTTTACGCTCGAGCTCATTCTGACGCGCTACCCGGACCTCGAGTCGATCAAGGATCTCGGCTCGCTGTTTCGGTCACCCTGGAAGCAAGAATTTTTTACCCTGCTGGGCGCTGAGCGGTCGCTGGACGAGGTGGAACACGAAATGATTCGGGGCACCTTTGCTGAACCGCGAATCCACGCTGCCGTGAACTGCGCTTCCTGCGGCTGCCCGGCCCTGCTGGCGGAACCGTTTGCAGCGGCCAAGCTCGATGAGCAGCTGGCCACCGCTATGGGCGGATTTCTGGCCGACCGGCAACGAAACTACTACGACACGGCCAGTAGCCGAGTCTGGGTTTCGCCGATCTTTGACTGGTACGAAGAGGACTTTGCCGCCGCGGAAGGCACCCTCGAGAACTACCTGGCAACGTATGCCGACAGGTTGGGCCTGCCGCCAAAGACGCCCGCCTCAGACCTCAAGGTGAAGTTCACCGACTACGACTGGCAGCTCAACGACCTGGGGCGCTGCGGGCAGTAACAGCCGCCGGGGCGTCGGGCGTCGCGCGCCGGCTGGCCCGCTCGGCCGACTCGAGTGCCGGCCAGCTTTCCAGGAGGCGGTCATGAGACCGCTCGGGAGATACCTTCAGCGCCGATCGCTTGAGTCGATCCAGGGTTCGCTGCTGCCACGACCCTGGGCTTTGTAGAGTCCCGCGATCAAGATCGATGATGTGCACGCCCGAGTCCGCCAGCAGCACGTTGTGACAGTTGAGATCAGCATGGAGAACGCCGGCCGCCTGGAAACGACCCACGACGGCCCCGACGCGGGTCAACGTGTCACCCAGCGGGTCATGGGTCGCTCCGGCATTGGCGTCAGACTCGCTCAGGGTGTGTGCCAGGTATTGAGCCAGCGTAAATCGATGGGGAATAAAGCGGGTGATCAGATCCGCGCGATACCACGCGCCGCTGCGCCGGTAGCGCGCCGCCAGCGGCGCGGAGGTCGGGAGGCTGAGACCCACCAGCTTGCGCAGCAGTTCAAATTCGCGAACCGCGCGTACCTTTCGATGCCCGGTAAAGAGGTAACGATCGCGGCTGAAGCGGGCCACAAGGCCACCGCGCTGGTAGTGACGCAGCGCCCAGCGTTCATTGTTGTGCTCGAAAAAGACCACCGCACCACGACCGGCGGCGCTGCCGGCGAGCTGCTGTCGGCCGGTCCAAAAGTCTGGATCGAACCACTCGTCAACCGCAGCTTTCTCGCTCAACGCCGGGTTGGTTAAGATAACGGTCGAGCCCTTTCGAGATATCATTCCCTGCTCCACCGCTTCATTATGCTCGCCAAGATCGTGTCACACCAACTATGAGGCAGGTCTGCCTCCTGCGGATTTCGGCGATCGGTGACGCGGTCCACGCCCTCGCCGTCGTACGCGCAATCCAGCAGGCAGAGCCCGATACGGCGTTGACCTGGGTCATCGGCGGGTTTGAGCGCCGCCTCATGGAGGGAATCAGCGGCGTAAGGCTGGTCACGTTTGATAAGGGCGCAGGGCTGGCCGGTTATCGGCGGCTTCGGCAGGAGCTGGGCCGCGAAACCTTCGACGTGCTGCTGCACCAGCAGGTTGCGCTGCGAGCCAATCTGGCATCACTTATGATCAAGGCTGCTCAGCGCATCGGCTACGACCGTCAACGTGCGCGTGACGGCCACGGGCTGTTCATCAATGAGCGAATTGCGGCGGTCTCGGGCCAGCACGTACAGGATGCTCTCCTGTCGTTTCTCGCACCGGCGGGCATAACACCGCCGGCAGCACCAACCTGGAATCTGCCAATTTCCGATGATGATCTTGCTTTTGCCATCGAGCATGTCGACGCGACCCGACCGACGCTGACGCTATGCCCCGTGTCATCTCACGCGCTGCGCAACTGGCGACCCGAGCGCTACGCCGCGGCGGCCGACCACGCGGCGGAATTCCACGGTATGCAGGTCATTATCGCCGGCGGCCCGTCGGACTTTGAGCAAAACTACAATGCGGATATTGCGGCTCGCATGCGCCAGCCGGTGCTGAATTTGACGGGCAAAGATACGCTTAAGCAGCTTGCCGGGCTGCTGAAGCTGTCCCAGCTGGTGCTGGCGCCCGACACGGGCCCTATGCATATCGCGAACGCGGTCGGTACGCCTGTGCTGGGGCTCCATGCCGCCAGCAATCCGCGACGCAGCGGGCCCTACAGCTCGTTGGATTGGTGTGTGGATCGGTATGACGCTGCGGCCCGCAAGTATTTGGGCAAGCCGGCTGCGCAGCTCCGGTGGGGACAGAAGATTGAACGGCCCGGTGTCATGGACCTGATTGCGGTGAGTGACGTGACGGAGCGGCTCGACGCGTTCGCCGCGCAGCTCCCGAGTCAGTAAGGCTCGTACGACTTTTCTTCGATCAGCGCCGAGCCGAGTGCGAGATTGATGTCTTTTTTGATGACGGCCCGGCGGTCGTTGGTGACATAAACCGCCCGCGCCAGCTCGACAAAGCGATCGTCGAAGGTGCTTGCCGCCTCTTTCAGGCGGATCTTGTCCTCAATTTCCCAGAGGGTCAGGTTGACCGCTCTTAGCTGCTCTCGGGCGTCTGTCACCAGGTGCGCGTCATCGACATGGGTGTCCCAGACCTTCGACAAGAGCTCGAGCTCATGCCGCACATTTTCGAGCTTGGTGGCATCTTTAATTCGCTCCGCTTTGATTTCCAAAATGGTGATCTTGTCGAGTAGTTCACCGTAGGAAACCGGTATCGATACCTCACTCATGGACTTCCCTCTTCCCTGTCAATGATGCCGAGACGCTGGCAGTGTCCAACCGCCAAAAGGTTTTCCGCCGTCAACCGACAGGCCGGGCCGGCAAACCCATAGTCTCGTGCTAGTTCGATCGCCAAGGCGGGCTCTCGGACCGCCGTGCTCACCAGCAGTGCTTCAAGCTGCTGTTGCTGATCGGGAGAGAGATAATGCCAGTGAAGTCGCGCGAGGGGAAATATTGCGGCAAACACCCGCGTTTCGTTGGGACCCAGAACCATGGCTTCCGCCAGGGCCGCCGCAAACTCTTTATTGCCCGGCTCGTTGGCGGCCCACCAGCTCGCCCGTCCTACCGACGGCTGAAAATCGTAGGGCCGCGCCCGGGCGACGCGATCAAAAGCCTCGAGCGCCGAAGCGTCTGCGGGGTTCTGCGCCATTTTCCAGCGGCCATTGAGCCAGTGAGCAGCGGGATCGGGTAACAGTAACGCCACGGCCAGCGGCCCCTGCACCTGCTGGGGCGCTTGGGGTTCGGGTTTGCCTGCCCAGCGGTCGAAGGCGCGGGACGCCAACGTCAGGGAGGCTTGCTGTACGCACAGCACCAGGCTGGCGATACAGAGAAACGCCGGCAGTGTCGCCGCAGCGAGGCGGGGAATCAGGTGTCGCTGGATGTTCGCTTCCCGTAGGCCGCGTAATAGTCCATCCCGTACGCGCCATACTTCCCGTAGTAGCGCTGGCTGCGCAGCTCAACGGAATTCAGCACTGCGCCGATCAGATGAGCGTTGACCCGGCCGAGTCGTTTGATGCCGGTTTGCACGGCCTGCACTGGCGTTGAATCGCTCTTGACCACATACACCACCGAGGTCGCCAGCTTGGAAAGGACCATCGCATCGCTGACCGCCAGCGCCGGGGCGCAGTCGATGACAATGTAGTCAAAACTCTCGGAAAGGCGATCGAGCGCGGCGGCAAAACGCTGTGAGGACAGCATCTCCAGCGGGTTTGGCGGCGGGTTGCCCGCAGGCATCACAAACAGCTGCTGGTCACCCTCCGTGTCCATCTGGTGAATACAGGTTTTAAGATCCGCCTCTTCAGCGATGAAGTGAGAGAGCCCAAAATTGCTGTTATCCCGCTCGGTTGCGGTGGCGACCATCGGCCGACGCATGTCGGCATCAATCAGCAGCACGGTCTTCATCTCGGCCATCGCCCGGGCCAGGTTCACCGACAGGGTGGTTTTGCCCTCCCCTGGCACCGACGAGGTGACCAGCAGGATGCGCTGATCGGCGTCCAGGTCCGAGAGCAGCACGCCGGTGCGCACGGTACGTATCGCCTCGGAGAACAGGCTTTGTCGATCGTTCGAGAACGTGCTGAACGGCGTCAGGTCCTGCTTGCCGCCCGTCTTGAGACGAGGCAGTACACCGAGCACGGCGAGACCCGTTCGTTTTTCCAGGTCGTCGGCGGTCTTGAAGGTGTTGTCCAGATGCTCCAGCAGGAACGCCAGCGCGATCGCGCCCAGCAGCGACAGCATAAACGCGATCGACAGGCTGCGCTTTTTGTTGGGCCAGACGGGATAGCCCGGCGACCGCGCCTGCTCAACGACCCGCGCGTTGGCGGTCTGGATGTCCCCCGACGCTGAGGCCGATTTGTACTGGGTAAGAAACTGCTCGTAGATTTCGCGGTTTTTGTCCGCCTCGCGCTGCAGCGCCTGCAGCCGGAACTCTTGCCGGTCGATATTGCGCAGCCGACTTTTAACCAACTCAAGCTCCGCGTTGGCCGCCCGCTCTGCGGCCTGCGCGTTGTCGAACCGCCGCGACGCATCCTGCCGGGCAATCTGAGCCTGACGGTCGAGCACCGATTGGGCGGAACTAAGCTCGGACTGAGCCTCGATCATCCGCGGGTGTTTGGGCCCATAGCGCTGGCCGAGCTCATCGACTTTGCGGCGCGCTGCCAACAGGGTGTCGTTGGCGGCCGCTACCTGAGGATCGTTCAGCAGTGCGCTTTCGTCGCCGAAACCGGCATCGATCTGATCCTTGGTTATCTGCGAGTCGAGGCGCAGCTGGCGCGCAACGCTCAGCTTTTCCGTTGCGAGCGTGAGCTCCTGGCTAGCGATGCTGTCTGCACCCTGCACGCTCATGAGACTCTGGGAGTCGAGAAAGGCCTGTACCTGCTGCTCGGACTGTTCCCAAGCGTCCTTGAGTTCGACAAGCCGCTCGGTGAGATAGTCGGTGGCCGCGCGACTCATCTCTACGCGTCCGTCGAGGTTGTCCGCGATGTAGGCGTCGGCAACCGCGTTGGCGATATCCGCCGCTTCCCGCGGGCTGGTGCTGGAAAAGCTGACGTCGACGAGCTGACTGTTGCGCCGCGGGCTGACCTGAATCCCGCCCACGATCCAGCTGACCAAACCGTCCACGCGCTCAGCCTGAGACGGCGGCTCGGGAGCCGGGCTGCGCAGCGCGTCGGGCAGCAGATCACGCCAGGAGAAGCCTTCGGTCGAAGCCGACGCCTGGCTGACGGCGGGCGTTGCGAGGTCGAGATCATTCACGACGCGTTCGCCGATTGCGCGCCGTTTGATCAGCCCGTACTGCGTTTGGTAGTAAAGCCAATGGTCCGTGTAGCCTGCGTAGGCGTCCTGGACCGGCGAAAACTGCACTGGACTTCGCTCGATCAACAGCGTGGCGGTGGCTCGATAGACGGGAATCTGCCGATTGACGAACAGCGCTGCAACCGCGGTCGCCAAAATCGTCAGCACCAGGATGGCCCACTTGTGTTTGTCGATTACCCGCCAAATCTGGCGCAGGTCAAACCGCCGCTCGTTTTCAGCGTTCTCAACTACCTGGGTCTGCAGATTGAGCTGCTGCATCTCGTTCACCTGGCTCTTCTGGGCGTCCTTGCGGCCCTCAGAAGAAGCTTTCCTCCACGGTCAGGATATCACCCGGCCCGAGCGCGTCATCCAGTCCGACCTTACTCCGGTCAGACTCGCTCGTTCCATCGCGCACAACAAAAATCTTTTTCAGGCTCGCTCGGTCGGTGGTGCCGCCCGCCAGCGACAGCGCCTTGCGAACGGTCATGCCCGGTTCGAAGCTGAAATTGCCCGGTGCGTTTACCGCACCGCCAACGTAAAACGGGCGGTATTCTGAGATGCTCACCGAGACTTTCGGGTCGATGAGATAGTCACCTTTGAGTCCGTCGTGAATCATCCGTGTCAGCTGCTCAGTGGTCAGGCCGGTGACGCTCAGCTTCCCCAGAAACGGGTAGGAGATCCGACCCCCCTCGTCGACCCGGATGCGCGGCGACAGATCGTCTTCGCCGTAAACAGCAATCTGCACCAGATCGCCCGGCGCAAGCTGGTAGTCTGCCCAGGCTGGCGCAAACCACAGCAGGGCGCAGCCCAGCAGGATTACCCATCTGCTTTGTCTGGTGCCTTTCATACCAACCTCCTCGCAGGCCAATGTTCCATTATCGTCAATACGTTAGCGCAGCTTAAGAAAAGCCTGCGACACCCTGATCGTGCCTCTTTTGACCCCGTTGATCCGCTATTCTCTCGGCAGTTAAGCAATTGTTTACAAACTGAGCTGGACCGACAGGAGCAGCTCGTTCCGCGTGTAGTCAAATCGCTCCAAGGTCGACTCCCGTTCGACCCGCCGCAGGCCAGCCCCTACCAGCATCCAGCGTCTGAACTGATAGTCCGCGCTGATGCCGACCCGGACAATGTCATCATCACGACCCTGTGGCCTGAAATCCTCGTTCGACACGGCCAGATCGATGGAAGTCACAAATCTCGGCCGCCAGTTGTGACGCCAGCTCAAGCTGGATTCCCGCCTCACCAGCAAGTTAGCGCCGCCAAACGCTTCATCGGTTGAACGCCGGCTGAGCACGCTCACCTCTGTGCGCTCTTTCGGACGCCACGACGCCCTGAGTTCCCAGAACGAACCACTGAAACCGGGCAGCTCCGGGTCATCAAAGTCCCGATCCAGCTGGCCGACCAGTACCTGCCCATCGGTTTTGGAACCCGCCTCCCACGCTAAACCCACTGCAACGGTCTGCTCCTCGCTGTCGAGGTTTGCCTGTTCGTAGTCGACGTCAGCCTGGGTCACCCGGGCCACGACGGTTGTGCGCGGCGCGACCCGCCAGCCAAATTCGGCCCCGGCGAGGAACAGTCGGTAGTCGCCGACGCCGGTGAAATCCCGATTGTTGCGATAAGTCTTGTCTCGCCCCTCGGCAAAGACCGCCAGCTGACCACGCGCTCCCTGGGCGCCATAGGTATAGCGACCGTTGATGCTGTCGAGATCGTACTGATCCACGTCGCGGTCCAGGGTCTCGTTAAAATTCTCGCGCAGACCTTCCCCCCGTCGGTCGTGCCCGCGCCCTCGTGCTGCGGCCAGCAGCAGCGCCGAGCGAACGCTGGGATCGTACTGCCACCGCGCCGACAGCTCGAAGTCTTCGTAATCGTCAAAACTTGAGCCCGTAAACTCGCCGCGATCCAGCGCCGCCTGCAGGCGGACCTCGCTCCGGCGCGTTGAGGTTTCGAGCCTCAAGGCCGGCTGCAACAGCACATACTCAGACTCCTGCGGCTCGTTGGCACTCAGGGCCAGGTTGTCATCAAAGCCAACGGAGATGCCCAGCGTCGGGTAGAGGTCCCAGGGCCCGAGCGGCACCGCCGCCTCCTGGCTCCGGGCAGGGTCAGACAGCAGCAGAGCCAGCGTGAAAAACGCAGCGGCTCGAGTGAGCTTCTTGGCAAACCGCCCACCGGTGCAAAAACCCGTTTCCAAACTGTCCTCAGTCCTCGCGGCCCGGCGGTCTGCCGTTAGCCCACAATTCTAAGTGAAAATCGAAAAATCCGCAGTAGATTATTAAATTTTAACAGTTTTTCCCGACACGGTCGGGACGTGTTGCGCCGCATAACCCAGCGCCAGGACCAGCGTGAAATACGCCGCGCAGGCAGGGATGCGCAGGTTGAAGTCCACGGTGCCCTGCATGGCGCCGGCCGCCATGGCCATCAGCACCGAGAACCCCAGGCCCTTCATCAGGCGATTATGCCGTTCCCGCATGGCGCGGAAAGCGGCAATCCACGCCCCCAAAATCCAGGCGCCTAGCGGCAGCAAGCCGATCACACCGTATTCGAGCAAAAATTCCAGGTAGTCGTTGTGAGCGTGATCGAAGAATTTACGCAGATCGACCGGCCGGTAGGCCGGGAAGATGTGCTCGAAGGTGCCACCTCCGGAGCCCAGCCACAGAAAGTCTTTTGCCGCCCGCCAGGTTTCTGCGGAAATATTCAGCCGATCGCTGTCGGCGCTGACCCGCGCGAGGCTGTCGTACTGCCCCGTGCCCTGCAGGCGTTCGACCACCTGCTCGAACCCAAACCACGTCCCAACCAGGGCGATATCGATAATCAGGAGCGTGCTGAGCAGCACCAGGATTTTTTTGGGCATTGGACGCATCACGATAAGCGCAAGCAGCGCCGTCAGCAGCAGGGCGGCAAAAAAAGCGCCGTTCCCCATGCGGGAGCGGCTGAGCACCAGACCGATCACCATCACGACGAGCATCAGACGCAGCCGCATGGCGGGCCCGAGCATCCAGCGCAGCAGGTCCCGGGTTCGCCGGGAAAATCCTTGCCCGCTGCGACGCGTACCGGCCTGCCCTAGGAGGAGCCCAACACCCAAGGCCAGGCAGGTGACGAGCAGACCGGCGTAATGATTCCGGTTCACAAACGTCCCGGTGGCGTAGCCGATGCCGTAACGCTTGGGTTCCAGCAGCAGCCACTCCACGCCGCTCAACGTCATCAGCGACCCAAACATCGCCTGCGCAAAGCCCGCCAGCAGCATCGCCAACGCGAGCCATCGGAGCCGGCTCGGCCGAGTGAGCAGCAGCGCCGCCAGCAGGAACAGCCCGGCGTAGAAGAAAGACTGGACGGTCGTTACGGAAGACGTAAAAACGTCTTGCGAGATCGCCCCACCTGGCCAGGGGATCAGCTGCAGCAGGTTCGCAGCAAGCCAGACGGCCAGCAGCAGCAAAGCCATTCGGTAGCGCTGCCAACAAAGCCGCCATTGCTCTACCCCGACACACAGCGCCGCGACGGTGATCATCCCGAAAGTGAGGACCGCGTAAGCAAGCCAGACCGGATTACGATTGCCGCCCCAGAGCAGGGGCAGCGTGAACACCAGGCACAGCAGCGTGCCGTAAAGAACCCGGTCGATCGTCAAACGCGCGTCAGACAGCGGGCACGTCGCTCACTTCACGGCCCAGCCAGCGGCGTCGACGCCAGGCCCGGGACACGACGGCGTGGTAAACGCCTGCCAGCAGTAGGAACGCATAGAAGCGCCACCATTGCGGCACCGCCAGCCATTGGCTGAGCAGCCCGCTGGCCGCACAGGTTGCGGCAAGCAGCCAAAGGCACAGCACGCTCGAACGACGAGAGAAACCCGCCCGTAAAAACAGATGATGCAGGTGGTCCTGGCCCGCACTGAACGGTGACTCCCCGCGTCGGGGTCGTTCGATCAGGACATAGACCGTATCCAGCAGAGGAACAGCGAGCACCCACAGGGCTGTGACCGGGTCAATGACGGCCGCGGTCCCCTGCGACAGATCGATCAGCAGCCAGGCCAGCAAAAAGCCCAGCCACAGGGTTCCCGCATCACCCAGAAACACGGCCGCCGGCCGGCCCAGACGAAAATTGGCGAGCAGGAAGACCCATACCGACGGCAGAATCGCGGCAAACAGCAGAAGCGTGTCGGTCCGTCCGGCCACCAGCGCTGCAGCGGCGAGGCTGAGCAGCGCAATGCTGACCAGTCCTCCAGCCAGGCCGTCGACGCCGTCGGTCATGTTGATCGAGTTGATGACGCCCACCGTGCAAAACACCGTAATCGGCAGCGCCAGCGCCCCTAGCATTAGCTCCCGGCTATCGAGGAGCTGTCCAAACGAGACCAGCTCAACGCCGCCCGCCATCACCATCGCCAACGCAGCAAGAATCTGGGTCGCGAAACGCGAACGAGCCGAAAGCTCCCGAAAGTCATCCAGCAGGCCCACCAGCAGCAGCGCTGCGCCGGCACCGAAAAGAATACGGTACTCACCGAGGCCCACGGGTACCGCGAGCAGCCCGAAGACACACCCCCCAAATACCGCGAGGCCGCCGACTAAGGGCGTCGCGGCGCCATGGATCTTTCGCGTATGGGGCTGGTCCACTAAACCGATGCGAGCGGCGACGGGGACAAACCCCTTCAGGAGCAGCGCGCAGCTCAGCGCGGAGACCATCGCGGCCAGCAGCTCAGGATTCATAGGCCATCTCCGAGGTGTCCGGGCGAAAACCCAAATCGTCTAATAATGCTTCCCAGCGGGTCTGGCTGCGGCTCAGGCTGAACTGCGCCCGGGCCAGGCTGCCGGCCCGCCGCCCCATAGCATTCACCCCCGGCCTGTCGTCAGCGAGACGACGCAAGACCTGCGCCAGTTCTTCGCTGGACCCAGCCACACAGCCGCAGCGGTTCCGGCGAAGATAGCGAGCGATATCCCCTGCTTCGCTCCCGAGATAAACCGCTGGCCTCGCCACCGCCGTGACGGGGTAAAACTTACTCGGGACAATCAGCCCTTCCAGTTCGGGTTTCAGGGCAATGAGGTGCAGGTCCCCGGCCGCCAGACACTCCGCCAGCTCAGACTCTGGCTGGTAAGGCAGGAACCGGCAGTTCGGCAGCCCGGCACAGCGCTGGCGCAGCCGTTCCATCCCGGCGCCGCCCCCGATCATGACAAACCGGATCGCGGGATGACCCGCCAGGTTTTCGATGCAGCGTCCGATCCAATCGTGTGGGTGAGCACGGCCAAGGTTGCCGGCATACATCACGACAAAAGCGTTTTCGTCGAGCCCCCAGCGCTTACGAGGCTCCCGGCCGCCCTTGTGCGCGGACAGCTCAGTGACGTTGCAGCTGTTTTCGATCAGATGCTGCCGGGATTCTTCCATTCCCAACGCCGCCAGCCGCCTGGCCATCAGGCGACCAATGACCACATTTCGCTCGGCTCTTTTCAGGCCAAGATTCCTTAGGGCTCTCGGCAGGATGGCGCCACGGCGGCTCAGCACGCCCAGCTCCACGGCCACTTCGGGAAAGAGATCCTGCAGCCAGTTCACCAGTAAAGCGCCTCGCAGGGCCAGCACGGGCCAGAGAAACGCTGACAGCATCGGCGGATCGGTTTTGCAAACGACCAGCTCCCCACGCCTGAGGTGCTTCAGCAGCCACCAGCTGGCGGTCGCAATAAACGCCAGGTAGTCGGCGGTCCGTCCCGCCAATCCCCGACGCCCGAAGCGGCTGGTGGCCAACCGATGTACCTCCACCCCGTCCAAAGACTCCCGAGCCGGCAGCCTCGCGGCTGGCTCCTCATAGCGCTGATCGCTGGTCAACACGTGCACCCGATAGCCGCGCCGGGCAAGCCCCACGGTCAGTGCGGTCAGCACCCGGGCGGTGGCCGACTGGTCGGGTTGGTAGTAGCGATTGATAAACACAATGCGTTTCAAATCGGCGCTTTGCTCCGTATTCTTAAGCGATGTCTCCACGGCTGCTGATCATCTGCCCCCATTTTCCGCCGACCAACGCCGCCGACGGTCACCGGATCCGAATCTGCGCAGCTGGGCTGATCAGTCGCGGCTGGCAGCTGGACGTGCTTTGCTGCGAACCGGACGACCTGCCGATCAATCAGTCGCCTCGCCTCGTAGACACCCTGCCCTCGGAGCTGACGATTCACCGTGTCCCCTGCCGTCCGACGCTGCTCGGCCGCGTGGTCGGTGCCAGCACTACCAGCCGCAACGCCCGCCGCTTTGTACAGCGTCGCGGCGACGAGCTGCTGGCTCGGGGAGACTATGTCGGCGTGCTGTTTTCCACGACCGCCTTTGGCCTGCTGCCGCTGGGGCTTCGCTGGCGTCAGCGGTTTGGTGTGGACTTTGTCATCGACCTGCAGGACCCGTGGCTGCAGAGGCTGCCCGACGGCGTCAGCCCGCCGGGCGGAACGTTTCGTTACGGGCTCGCCATGGCGCAAGCAAAGCGCTGGGAGCCAGCGGTGACGAACACGGCAGCCGGCATTGTCTGCGTCTCGCCCAACTATGAGAGCCAGCTCAAAGCTCGCTACCCTGGCCTGACGGACAAACCGTTTCTGGTTCTTCCGTTCGGTGCGGCCGCAAACGACTTCCACCGCGCCGCCGGCGAAGCCAGCCGTCAGAATTTTTTTGACGGCCAGAGTGATCAGCTCCAGCTCGTCCATGTGGGCCGTGGCGGTGAGGACCTTTGGCCATCCCTGCGTCCTCTGCTCGAGGCTTTGCAGGCCAGCAATACGCCGTCTCACCTGCATTTGATCGGGACCTCTTACGCCCCAGCCGGCCGCCAGCGGGCCTCGCTGCTGCCGCTGGCCGAGGCGGCTGGCTTCGCCGACTCGCTCAGCGAATACCCGGCTAGGGTGGACTACTTCCTGGCCCTTCGCTGCCTCAGCGAGAGCGCGGGGATCGTCGTGCTTACCTCGAGCGACGCGGCTTACAACGCCTCGAAGATCCACAACTGTGTTCTGGCCGGGCCGCCGGTGCTGGCGCTGGTCCACGACGGCAGCGTCGCGCAGCGGTTGTGGCAAGGACTCGCGCCGCAGCTGACGCTCATAGACTGCGCTTCGCCGGACGCGGTCAACGCCATTGGTCGATGGCTCGAGCAGCTCCCTGCGGAGCCGGTAACGCTTGAGGACTACCCGTTTGAGGCCGACCATCAGGCGGAGGCGCTGTCGTCTTTCCTATCGGCGGTGCTGTCTCCGGCCGATGAAGCCGGAACACCACGATCCACCTGACGCTCACCGCAAGCTTCGGCTGGGTTGCCCCGATAGCGGGTCCAGGGCTCCGCATCAGTGATCAGCACGGACCCCAGCTGCAGGATAGCGCCCTCGCCGAGCCGGCAGCCTGGACCAATCACCGAAAAAGCTGCGGCCCAACTCTGGTCCTCCAGCACAATTGGTGCGGTAATAAGGTCGAAGGTGGGGAGGCGGGAGCTATGACTTCCCGTACAAAAATAAGTGCCCTGGGACACACAACAATGTCGACCGATCGACACCGGCGCCAGATTGTCGATCCACACCCCCTCACCGAGCCAGGAGTCATCGTCGACGGTCAGGCGCCAGGGGAACTTCACCCGTAGCCGGGGTTTGACAACCACGCCGTCGCCTAGCTTCGCACCGAAGGAACGCAGCAGTGCGCAGCGCCATCCTGAGCCGGGGAGCGACGAGGCCAGCAGAGTGCCAGCAACCAGCCAGAGCGCCTCAACCCACCGCGGCCGCCCGCGATCGAAGGTGCGGTTGTCGAAGTGATCGAGGCGAACTTTCGGCGAGGCCTTGTCAGCCGCCATGGCCCTCATCCCCGAGCGCTGTCTGGCCCTGATCATCGAGCTGGTGGAGCGCAAGGTTGAGTTCCGCCAGCAGCCGTTGATAGGCGTAAAACCAGCCGCGCCTGCCCTCCAGGATTCCCCCTTTGAGGACTAGCACATGAAAAAACACCGTTAGCGGCGCCAGCCAGGGGCGCCGGCGAATACGATCGGCCACGCTTAAGCGTTGGCTGCTGGCCAGCTTGTCCGCCTCCTGGCGAGCATAGCGATCCTGGGACCCAACCCAACGCGACAGCGGCTTGCGGTCGTCGTGGGCGATTCGGGCTTCCAGCATGCCGACGGCGCCGGGCACCAGCAGCTTCTCAGCGTGGCCGTCCACCTCGTAGCGACAGCGCTGGGTCATCAGCAGGACCGGACGCGACGGCAGGATGGCGCAGCGCACGGGTTTGCCCCAGACGCAAAACTGAAAACGCGCGGCAAACGCCTGCCGATTTCCGGGATCCAGGGCCTCAAGCTCGATCGCCAGCGTTTCGCTGACCTGGTGATCAGCATCGAGCGACAGGGTCCACGGTGTTTCCACCGCCTCCAGCCCAAAGTTTCGCTGCGCAGCAAAGTTGTCAAACGGCCTTTCCAGCACGTCTACCGCGCCATGGCGTTGCGCGATGGCGAGCGTGCGGTCGCTACTGCCGCTGTCGACCAGCACGATGCGGCTGGCCCAGGCGAGCGCCCCAAGGGTACGTTCAAGGTTGGCCTCCTCGTTGAAGGTGAGCAGCAGCGGCGTGACGTCACTCAGCTTCATGCGGCCGCCAGAATCTGCTGGTAGTGCGTTTTCAGCTGGCGGGCCACGCCGGGCCAGCTGAAACGTTCTCTGGCCAGCTGCCGACCCGCGGAGCTCATTCGACGCCTGAGCCCGGGATCCTGCCCCAGCTTCAGCAGCCCGTCAGCGATCGATGGCTCCGCGCCACTGACCACCAGACCCGCACCGGCCTCACCCACCTCCGAAGCTAGTGCCACCGCTTCGCTCACAAGAACCGGCAGGCCGTAGCCCAGGGCTTCGAGTACCGCGACGCCAAAATTCTCGGAATACGAGGGCAGCACAAAAAGATCCGCAGACTCAAGCAGCGCATGTTTCTCGGCGCCCTGCACCCAGCCGACGAACTGCACGCGATCACCCAGCTTGAGCTCGTCTGCTTGTGAGCGCAGGTTCGTAACGTAAGAGGCGTCACCGCTGCCGGCCACCGTCAATACCGCACCGGGTAGCGATGCTGCAACCTGGCTGAACGCGGCGAGCAATCGTTCCAGCCCTTTCTTTGGATCCAGTCGACCGAGAAAGAGAATCGACGTCATCGCCCCGGCGGGAGTCTGGGCATCAACCGAAGCCTCTGGCTCAACGCTGTAGCGGTCCGTCGCCGGCGATTCGACCGCCGGCAGGTTGATGCCGTGCGGCACCACCAGTCCGCGAACCGACAGGCCGGCTTGCTGGCACTCAAGCTGCTCCTGGCGAGACGTGAAGTGGACTCGATCGGCAGCTTCCAGATTGGCCTTTTCCAGCAGCCGCAGGTACACCCTTTTTCGGGTCGACTTCTGCCCCAGTGACCACAGGCAAAGCTGGCCCAGCGGTCGGCAGAGATAAGGTCGAGATGCCAACCGAGCCCAACGCATCGCCTGCGATGAGAGATACGAGAACACCGCATGGACATGCACGAGATCCCACTGAGCGCCGTTTTCGCGGAGCCAGTCCAGGGCACCGGGTGCCACGATGTGTTCGTCATACCACCGCATTCCCTTGAGGTTTCGGGGAAAGGCGAGTACCGGCACGTCCTGGTATTCAAACCAATCGCCTAGCGGGATGTCGCTGTTGTCTGGACCATTGTCATTGGTGGTCAACAGCGCGGAGTCGACGTCGGCTCCGCGCAGTGCGCTGATCATCGGTGCCATCGCAGCGCTGGGGCCGCCGCGGCAGGGAGCAATAGAGGGTATGACGTGCAGCACCCTCATCAGGCCTGCTCCAACATGTGGACAACACCCTGACTCATGGCGTCAAAGCCAAACTCTGCCTTAGCCAGCGCCTGGGCGTTTCGCCCCCAGCCGGCCAGGCGCTCGGGCCGAGAGAGTGCTTCGCCGAGCGCCGAGGCCAGGGCAGCCTCATCGTCGTGTGTAAACACCGCACCCGTATCCCGGCCGGCAATCATGTCAGGGCCGCAACCGACGCGATCACTGACAAGAGCGGGCAATCCCAGGGAAAAGGCTTCGTTCACCACCAGGCCCCAGGTTTCGGTAATCGACGGGAGCACCAGCAGATTGGCAGCCGCGTAGATTGCCGGCAAGGCCCCCTGATTTCTGAACCCGAGCATGTGAACCCGTGCACGTGGTGAATGGGCGTATTCCCGTGATTGCTGGGACAGGTTCAAACGCAACATCTGAAGCTATTGATTTAACACTGGATGCGAAGGAAGCCGGCGCGGATGCGTGCTTGGTTGTGACTCCTTATTATAATAAGCCAACACAGGATGGAATTATTGCGCATTTTAAAGCCCTTCATGACACCTGTGATTTTCCGATGATTTTGTATGATATCCCAGGCCGCAGTGTCGTTGAGATGAGTGTTGATACCATTGCCACGCTGGCCGAATTGCCAGGCATCGTTGGGATTAAAGATGCGACCAATGATTTATCCAAAATCTGCGCCATGCGGGAGCGCGTTAGCGATGATTTTTCTATTCTATCAGCTGAAGATCCAACTGCTGCTGGTTTATATGCGCTAGGTGGGCATGGGGTGATTTCAGTGGTTGCCAATGTGGCACCGGCCCTTAGCGCGAAAATGTGGGAAAGTTGGGATGCTGGTGACATTAAGCGCTTTGGTGAAATCCGAGATTTGTTGGCTCCGCTGGGGCGTGATTTATTCTGCGAGAGCTCTCCCGCGCCGGTGAAATATGCCATGCAGAAGCTAGGCTTTGGGTCAGATGAAGTGCGCTTGCCGCTGCTGCCAGCCACGGAAGCTGCGCGCGCCAAAGTTGATGCCGCGATGAAGCATGCAGGTTTGATATAGGGGCGGTTTTCATGGCCTCAGGTGAAAGAAATATTGATATATTACTGAAAGATATGGTGCCAGTTTTACAACCGGAAAGCTATGTTTTCTGCTTGATTGACGGTGAGTTTGCGGAGTGCACAGCTTATGATCCTGTGATGGTGTTTCGTGAAAAAGGTAAGCTGGCGTTGATTGTGCAGCA